>NZ_KV804019.1:723-992 GCF_001811255.1 Corynebacterium sp. HMSC068H04 | reverse complement strand
AGGTTTTAGAAGGGGATGTCCTCGCCGCTGTCAGTGTCGGTGTTGGCCTGGGTTTCGGCTTCGGCTTTGGCTTTGGCTTGTTGTTGTGCGTAGTCGTCGAGTTCTTGTTTGAGGTGTTGGGCTTCTTCGCGCACACGTTTCCTGGTGGCGGTGATGTGTTGGGCGACTGTTTGCGCCCAGCGTTTTTGCTTGGGTGCTAGGGGTCCGTCGGCTTCGTTGATGGTCCAGGTACCGTCAGCGAAAAGCCAGATAACATCCCCACTGTAGGG
>NZ_KV804019.1:0-623 GCF_001811255.1 Corynebacterium sp. HMSC068H04 | reverse complement strand
ATAACATCCCCACTGTAGGGGTCCAGCAGGTACTTTAAGGTGCCATCGGTTTTCATGTTGTGATGTCCTTGGCATAAACATGCCAGGTTCTTCGGATGGGTTGGCCCGCCTTCAGCCCAGTTATGCCGGTGATCAAGCTGGGTAAGAAAGGCAGGTTTCTCACACCCGCCGACCCGGCAGGTCCCGTCACGGCCTTCGACATGCTTGCGCATGACAATACCTGGCTGGTAGCCGTCTGCTTCGGCTACCTCGCCGGTTAAATCCCGGGTTTTATCATGCGGCATAGCCTCTTGCCGCCAGCCGAAGCCTTCAATAAAGGTCGGGGCATCATCTATATCGCAGGCTTGGTAGGTGTGTAAGACTACGGTGGCTGGTGGCTCAATCTCACCGGACAGCAGCTTTTTGACAGCATCCGGAATCGTCAGATCATGCTTGGCAGCGGTGTGGTGGATGAAGGCATCGAGTTTAATGCCGGTATCTTCAGTAACTTGGAGTTCTAGCCAGGCGGAGGTGCCATTAGAAGAAAACCGGTAGGCATCCTTGGGGCGGGTATCGCGATATGCGATGGAATCATCCAGGGTTTTACATATATCGCGGACTTTGCGTCTGATTTGGCTGCGGGT
>NZ_KV804018.1:0-271 GCF_001811255.1 Corynebacterium sp. HMSC068H04 | reverse complement strand
CTGCCTGGTCACTGCCCGAAGGCCACATCAAAGCAGGTCTGCGCGCTATCCACCGGCTTGATAGCCTGCCAAAAGTCAAAGCCATACAAGACACCTTGTGCCTGCTCGACATCGAGTCCTTGATTGCTATTGACCAACCCATGTCGGCCCTGACAGCCCTGACGGATGAAACCCTGGATTTTATCGACACCATCCTGGCCGACTTCTTCACCCCCACTAAGGCGAATCAGGCTTTTCCCACCCGCAGCCAAATCAGACGCAAAGTCCGCGA
>NZ_KV804017.1:0-315 GCF_001811255.1 Corynebacterium sp. HMSC068H04 | reverse complement strand
CGAACACCAAGCTGGGTGCAGTGGTCCCTAAATGCTTGTGAGGTGTACACACTGCCGTGGTCGGAATGGAAAATTGCCCCTTTAAGGCTTCCTCGGACTTTTCTGGCATGAGATAAAGCTTCGATAACCAGCGATACGCGCATGTGGTCAGCGAGTGCATGGCCGACGAGTTTGCGCGAGTAGGCGTCGATGACCGTGGCTAAGTACATGTTCTTGCCTCCCTTACACGGCAGGTAGGTGATATCGCCTACGTAGACGTGGTTTGGCCTGTCAGCGGTGAATTTGCGGCTTATTAAATCTGGCATGACTCGGTGG
>NZ_KV804016.1:0-383 GCF_001811255.1 Corynebacterium sp. HMSC068H04 | reverse complement strand
TCCTTCGGATCGGTGCCGGCTTCCTTCTCCTGCTCATCAGTGAAGCCATCGCCGTCATCATCGGTATCAGTCTTATCCGGCTCACCGTCGCCATCAGTGTCACGCTGAACCGTGATGGTCTTCTTGCCAGTAGCGACTTCGTTGCCGTCCTTGTCGGTGATGGTGACCGTGACCTCAACGTCACGCTCTTCCTCTTCCGGACCCCAGTCGGTGATCTTGTCCGGGGTACCCGTGACCTGGCCGGTGGTCGGATCAACCGTCAGGCCTCCAGGCAGGTTATCAACCTTAACCTTGCCGTTTTCCGGAACGCTCTTCGCGGTATCGAACGGATCAACCGGCTTACCCTCAACAACGGTCTTCTTATCCGTCACCACAGAAGCATC
>NZ_KV804015.1:0-608 GCF_001811255.1 Corynebacterium sp. HMSC068H04 | reverse complement strand
ACGCACTCGATAAAGAAGTCGCGGCCAGGCGTGAACGACGCATCAACAAACTGCTAAAAGCATCCCGATCGCCAAACCTTGATGCTTGCCTTGAAAACGTGGTCTGCACGCCTGACCGCAACATCAACCCCGAGCAAGTCAGCAGACTCGCTCACGGACAATGGTGCCACCTGGGCCAAAACATTGTCATCCTGGGCAAATCCTCAGTCGGCAAAACCTACCTCGCCCAAGCCCTGATCACAGCAGCATGCCGCAACGACTACTCCGCACGGTTCTACCGCACCGACATGCTCGCCGCCGAACTGGCAGTCCTCCAACCCGATGACCCCGCACGGCTGAAGTTCATCCAGCACCTCCACGACGTCGACGTCCTGGTCCTCGATGACTTCCTGACCACACCTGTGGATGCCGCGACCGCGCACCAACTTCTCAATATCCTCGCCGGGCGAGAAGGCAAAGTCTCAACGATAGTGACCTCACAATTCACCCCACTGGAGTGGTACAAGTCCATCCCCGACGCCGTGATCTCCGAGTCAATCCTCAACCGACTCGTCTCCGGCGCCGAGATCATCACACTCGAAGGACCAAACATGCGCCTCACCACCAAC
>NZ_KV804014.1:2327-13748 GCF_001811255.1 Corynebacterium sp. HMSC068H04 | reverse complement strand
ACGCTAAAGACTGAATTCTACGACCGTAAGCGATGGACAACCCGTGATGCTGCACGCAAGGCCGTTGCCTACTGGATTGAAGTCGTCTACAACCGTCGGCGCCGGCACTCTGCACTCGGAATGGTCAGCCCCGTCGACTTCGAGAACCACGCCGGCGCAATCAACAGCAGAAAAGAAATAGCTGCCTAACCACTAGGTAGCTCCACTACGTGTCCACGATTTGCGGGCAACCCCAACCTGGGCTTGCTCGTTAGTGAGCTTCGGTTTCGGCCCGGCGACCCTGCCCTGGGCGCGGGCGTGCGCTACGCCTTCACGGGTGCGCTGGATCAGCAGGTCTCTTTCCCACTCAGCGAGAGAGGCCATGACGTTAATGACCACTTTGTCAGCAGGACGCGACGTGTCCAGCGCGGGTTCGAGCACTTTCACGTTGATATCACGTTCCGCCAAGTCAGCGATAGTATTCACCGTCTCAGCGAGGCTGCGACCAAGACGGTCGAGCCTGGTCACAACCAGCGTGTCGTCGGGGCGCATATACGCCAGCGCGTCATCAAGGCCGGGGCGCTGCCACTTCGTGCCCGAGATCGTATCTGTGTAGATGTGGTTTTCATCGCAGCCAGCGTCGATGAGCGCCTCACGCTGGGTGTCGAGAGACTGCCCTTGTTTCGACGTGGAGACACGTGCGTAGCCGATGAGCATTAAACATCCACCCCGTCAGCAAGCGCAGCTGAAAACGGCAACCCCTTCATGAAGCGCTCCATGTAGTCCCAGTTAGGGTCGCCGGTTGGTGTAGCTGGTAGCCGAATAGTCGTCTTCTTCATACGAGTGAGATTCCATTTGTACCCGTATGAAAAACGCCATTTTTCGAATCGGATCGCCGTCACAAGAAACAGTCCTTGCCAGACTGAAATCGATTGACGCGGGATTAAGGCGTTGACGCTTCCACAGCAGCCTGCCCCACAGTGATGCTTGCCGACGCCGGACGCCCACCCTTCGACTGCGCCCGCACCCGAATATCCACACCAGTAATGCGGCCCGTACCACGACCAATGCCATGAAAAGCCTGAATATCGCCCGTGACAGTCAGCGCAGGAGACGGCACCGTTGCGCCAACCATCATCAGTGCTGCCCGACCTTTGCGCAGCTTGCCCAACAGTGGACGGCACCGCACCGGAGAGAGAGCAAGCGCCACTGGCGAGCGATACACAACCAAGTCCAGCCCCTCCGTGAGCACCGCGGCAACACCCAAAGGGTCCACCCCTGGATCCGGCACAGCGATAATGCGGCCCAGATACTTCGGGTCAATTCCGGCATAAGACAATTCCGGCCACCCCACCACACCGGCGTGACCACCTGCTTCCACAACGTGGAGAAGCATCTCCGCAACCAGCGCCGGTGTATCGCTCATATGTGTGACAGCATGGCGCGGTAGACCACAGCCAGGAAGCAGAAATCGAAACTGCTCACCGAGCGAAACCACATCTTCGCTGCCTGTGATCTTCTGTGCGAAGCCGGTACCATCCCCATCACCACCAGGGACAGCACCGCCGATCTGCGCCATTTTGGAGCGGAGCTGGGCGATCTGTTCAGCGTGCGCAGAACCACTGGAGCCCGTCGATACCGTCGATGCCGCCAGGTCCACCTCCGCGACCGTCTTGCGAACACTTGTTCCACTCACGGAAGCTGATTATGCTCCGCGGGCGAACCAAGGTCAATTGAAATTATCGAACATATTTTCTATCGCAGGTCATATGGTAGCGTCCACCTCCATATACGCCTACGACGTCCGCACCCGGACCACCCCAATCCCCACTCCGCTCATCGTCAGAGTCATGGGAACTGTGGGCGTCGCCGGATCCATCGCAGTCATGGTCTCCCAGCTCGCGATCGGCCCCAAACTCCTCATCGCGCTCGGATGCGTTGCCCTTGCTGTCGCCATCACTTTGCTCCACCCCTACCGGGGCGAGATGAGGGCATTCGCGGAAGAGAAGCGGGTAAGTACGGTGCCGTCGATAAGCATGCTCGTGCCGTTAATGCTTTGGTGGCTGGCGCTCATGCTCGCACCTCTCGCGCAATGGCCAGCCTGGGGAGTCACGCTCACATTCGCGCTCGTTGCTGGCGCTGCGTGGGTACTGTACCCGCATGTCGACGGCTCCCGTCGCCTCGCATACGCCGACTAGCAACGCACGCTGGCTAGCAACGCACGCCGACTAGCAACGCACGCCGACTAGCAACGCACGCTGGCTAGCAGCGCTCCCCGACTAGTAGTTCTCGCCGACTAGTAGTTCTTGCTGCGTTGCACGAAACCTGAATCCACAGGCCCTGGATAAGCTAATCCAGGGCCTTAAGTGCACAAACCAGTACACAAGCAGTGCCGATATTCAGGTTTTAGGAAGAAACCTGAAATCACAACGAGGCTACTCGACGCGCTGACGAAGATCGAAGGCGGCGAAACCTCCCTGAACAGGGACTTCAAAGAGGCCAGCGGCATTGTCTACGCCAGCGAATTCAGGTTTCATGCAAGGATCTCTCGATCCTCCCCCTAGACCCGTGCCATTTAGCCAGCGAGCTTTGCCCGCCAAATGCATACTTGAGCCATGGACACCAACAGCTCGTTTCAGGCCATGTGGGACACGCGCCCGCCACGGATCCCCAAAGAACAAGGTGGCAACCCACTAGTCGGTGGCATCTGTGAGGGCATCGGTGCGCGTTATAACGTCGATGTGACCTTCGTCCGCGTCGTTTTTGCTGTGCTGGCGCTCATCATCGGCGGCGGCATTTTCCTGTACCTGCTGTGCTGGTTCACCATGCCGCGTTTTGGCACGCAGACATCCCCCGCACAGGCGATCTTCACACCGAAAGAACGTCTGAGTCCTGTTGTGCTCAGAGACCGCAGCACAGGCTGGCTGTTGTTGATCGGATTGCTGATCTTCTTCCCGTCCGTCACGCTGGGCACGGATCCCAGGGCAGTATTAGCGCCGCTGGCAGGAATCTTCACCGGGTTTGTCGCGTGGTGGCTTCTGCATCAGCGCACGCCAACGCCGCCACCTTCGCTTGGAGTGCATTACAAATAAAACGAGTGGATCTCGATTACATCGGGGCCTTAGCTTCGCTCCAAAAGCCCAGGTAAAAATTCTCACCTGAGGCAGCTATGTAATCGAGATCCACTGACTATTTAGCATCAACTATTTAGCACTAACTATTTAGCGCTGGCACTTAAATCCTGGGTGTCAGCGCTAAAAGCTGGTTACTCCCACTCGATCGTGGCTGGCGGCTTGGACGTGATGTCCAGCACGACGCGGTTGACGTCCTCAACCTCATTGGTGATGCGGGTGGAAATGGTCTCCAGCACCTCGTACGGGATGCGGACCCAGTCAGCGGTCATGGCATCCTCGGAAGCAACTGGACGCAGGACGATCGGGTGGCCGTAGGTGCGGCCGTCGCCTTGGACGCCGACGGAGCGAACGTCGGCAAGCAGGACGACCGGGCACTGCCAGATCTGGTCGTCGAGGCCAGCCTTGGTTAGCTCCTCACGAGCGATCGCATCGGCTGCGCGAAGGGTTTCCAGGCGCTCCTCAGTAACCTCACCGATGATGCGAATACCCAGGCCAGGGCCCGGGAAAGGTTGACGGTTCACGATCACCTCGGGCAGGCCGAGTTCACGGCCAACGGCGCGGACCTCGTCCTTGAACAGCAGGCGGAGGGGTTCGACGAGTTCGAATTCGACATCGTCAGGCAGGCCACCGACGTTGTGGTGGCTCTTGATGTTGGCGGTGCCGGATCCGCCGCCGGACTCGACAACGTCCGGGTACAGGGTGCCCTGAACGAGGAAGTCGACGGGTGCGTCGTCACCAGATTCGGTGAGCACACCAGCAACGGCATGCTCAAAGGAGCGGATGAATTCTGCACCGATAGCCTTGCGCTTGGCTTCCGGCTCGGTGACACCAGCGAGCTTGCCCAGGAAGGCTTCGCGCTCGTCGACGGTGACCAGCTTCGCACCTGTAGCAGCCACGAAGTCGGTCTCGACCTGCTCGCGCTCGCCCTGACGCAGCAGGCCGTGGTCGACGAAGACACAGGTGAGTCGGTCACCGATTGCGCGCTGGACCAGTGCAGCAGCGACAGCGGAGTCCACGCCGCCGGACAGGCCGCAGATGGCGCGGCCGTTGGGGCCGACTTGTTGCTTGACTGCGTCGATAAGCTGTTCCGCAATATTGGAGGCGGTCCAGGTCTGCTCGAGGCCTGCGATCTCGGTGAGGAAGCGCGTGAGCACCTCTTGGCCGTGCGGCGAGTGCATGACCTCCGGGTGGTACTGGACGCCGGCCATGCATAGATCAGCGTTTTCGAATGCGGCGACTGGTGCGCCTTCCGATGAAGCGGTGACCTCGAAGCCAGCTGGTGCCTCGGTGACGGAATCGCCGTGGCTCATCCATACCGGGTGGTTGGTCTGCAGGCCGTGGTGAAGTACGCCGCCGCGCACGTTCATTGCGGTGCGACCGTACTCGCGGGAGCCGGTCTTGGCCACGGTGCCGCCGAGCGCCTGAGTCATCACCTGGAAGCCGTAGCAAATGCCGAAGGTGGGCAGCCCCAGCTCGAAAATTGCCGGGTCGAGCTGCGGAGCACCGTCCTCGTAGACGGATGAGGGACCACCGGAGAGCACGAGAGCCACCGGGTCCTTGGCTTTCAATTCTTCTGCGGAAATCGTGTGCGGAACGACCTCCGAATAGATCCGGGCCTCACGCACGCGTCGTGCGATGAGCTGCGCATATTGCGCGCCGAAGTCCACGACGAGGACGGGGCGCGGGTGAGCGTTTGCGGGTGGGGTCTGCTCTGGTGCATTCGAGGTGGTAGTCACGGATTCAGAGTCTAACTCATGGCCTGGATAGACTGAACAGTCGCGACTGTGCAGGGCGGATTAGCGGTTCAGGGCGGCGTCGATAAGCGTGCTCCCGGAAGGTAAGTAGAGTTGAACGCATGTCGGTGAGCGAATTATCCACTTCGACCCAGAACTATTTGAAGGTCATCTGGAGTCTCACGGAATGGTCAGCGGAACCCGTGACGGCAACCCTGATTTCGAAGCAGACGGGGCTGCGGATGTCGTCGGTCTCGGATGCTGTGCGCAAGCTCGCCGCACAGGGGTTGATCGTGCACGCCCCGTACGGCTCGGTGGAATTGACCGAGAAGGGCCGCGGGTACGCAGTGGACATGATTCGGCGCCACCGGCTCATCGAGACGTTCTTGGTGGAGACTCTCGGGTACACGTGGGACGAAGTGCACGATGAAGCGGAGCACTTAGAGCACGCAGTCTCTGACTACCTGGTGGACAGGCTGGACAAGCTGCTCGGCCACCCCACCCGCGACCCGCACGGGGATCCGATCCCGACCGCCGACGGTACGGTGCCCGCTTTGGACGCATGCCGCCTCACGGATGCTGGGGCGGGCGCCGGTGCAGCGGGGACGACGGTCACTGTCGAGCGGATCTCCGATTCGGACCCGACCCTGCTGAAGTTTTTCGAGGAGAATGGCATCGTTGTCGGCGCCGTCCTCACGGTCACTGAAGGCGCACCGTTTTCCGAGTCGCTCGATGTGAAGGTGGACGGGGCAAAGAACTCAGTTCCGCTCGGCCGCACCGCTACCGATGCGCTGTTCGTCTCCAATTAGCCGTGCCGTTCCGCCCCGGCGCGCACGCGCTGTGACGATCCCTTGGCTCGGGCTGAACAGGTACACCAGCAGGAATGCGATCCCCTGCGCCATGACCACGAGTCCGCCAGGCGAAGCGTCGAGGTAGTAGCTCGCGTACAGCCCCGCGACGGAGCATACGGTGGCCACCGCAGGAGCGATCAGCAGCATGCGGCCGAAACTGTCGGTCAAAAGGTGCGCGGTCGCACCCGGAATGATCAGCATCGCCACCACGAGGATCACCCCGACGGCTTGCAGCCCCACCACGCAGGTGAGCGCGAGCAGGGCGAGCAACACTGCCCCAATCAGCTTCGGCCACAGACCAATCGCGTGAGCATGCACGGGATCGAAAGCGAAAAGCGTGAAATCGCGGCGCTTGAGCACGAGCACGGCCAGCGTGGCCACGCCCAAAACGAGGATCTGCACGAGATCAGCTTTGGAGACGCCGAGCAGGTTACCGAAGATAATGTGATTGAGGTCGGTGTGCGAGGGCGTGACGGAGATGAGCACGAGCCCGAACGCGAAGAGCGTCGTGAAGACGATTCCGATCGCAGCGTCTTCTTTGACCCGGCTCGTATCACGCACGACACCGATCAATCCCACGGCGAGGAAGCCGAAGACCACTGCCCCGAGAGCGAAGGGAACGCCCGCGATATACGCCAGCACCACGCCGGGGAACACTGCGTGGGACACGGCATCGCCCATCAGCGACCAGCCGACGAGGACCAGCCAGCACGACAGCACCGCGCACACGATGGAGGAAATCAGGCTCGTGGCGAACGCGCGGACCATGAAGTCGTAGGCGAACGGGTCGACAAGAAAAGAGATCATCGTTTCATCACATCCAGTCCAAAGGCAGCGGCGAGATTATCGGGTTGCAGGACATCCTTGGGCGAGCCGTGCATGAGCACATGCCGGTTGAGCAGCATCGCTTCATCAGCCAGCTCAGGTAACGCAGGGAGGTCGTGCGTGGACACGAAGACGGTGGCACCGCCGTCTGCAAGCTCGCGGAACAGCCGGGTCATTGTCGCTTCGCTGCGCTTATCGACGCCCGCGAAAGGCTCGTCCAGCAGCATGATCCTCGCCCCCTGGGCAATGCACCGGGCAACAAAGGCGCGTTTCCGCTGGCCGCCGGAAAGTTGACCGATCTGACGTGAGGCATAGTCCGTGAGCTCCACACGCTCGAGTGCATGGTTGACGGCTTCGATATCAGCCCGGCGAGGCCGGCGCGTGAAACCGAGTTGTCCGTAGCGACCCATCATGACCACCTCCCGCACGCTGACCGGGAAATCCCAGTCCACTGCCTCGCGCTGAGGCACGTACCCGAGCACACCGGTGCGGCGGGCAACCGCGGGGTCATCTCCGTTGACGGCGACGGTCCCGGAATCCGGCCGGGTCTGCCCCATGATCGTTTTGAATAGCGTAGATTTCCCGGATCCATTCATTCCGACGAGTCCGCACACGCGTCCCGGCGCAATCTCGAGGGATGCACCGTCGAGCGCGAGCACGCTCCCATAGTGAACGGTGACATCGTGCACGGATATCGCGGGAGTCGCATTCGACGAAACGGCCGCCGCGGCTGATGACGTTTCCTGTTGCACCGTGACACCTACTTCTTACCCGTCAACGCCTGCGTGATCACGTCGGCGTCGTGCTTGATCAAGTCGAGGTAGGTCGGAACCGGACCGTCTTTCTCCGAAAGGGAGTCGACGTACAGAGTGCCGCCGAAGGTGGCGTCGGTTGCATCAACTACCTGCTGCATCGGTGCGTCCGAGACCGTGGACTCGCAGAATACGGCCGGCACGTCGTTCTCCTTGACGAATTCGATGGCACGGGTGATCTGCTGCGGAGTTGCCTCATTCTCGGAGTTCACGGCCCAAATGAACCGTTCCTCCAGACCAGCGTCGCGTGCCATGTAGGAGAATGCGCCCTCGCACGTCACCAGTGCGCGATGCTGCTCAGGCAGGTTCGCCAACTCAGTGACCATGCCGTCCTGGACCTCTTGCAGCTCCTTTTTGTACTGCTCGCCGTTCTGCTTGAAGTCCTCAGCATGGTCCGGATCGAGTTCGCTGAAGGCGGTGACCATATTGTCCACGTACTTCTCCACCTCGACCGGGCTCATCCACGCGTGCGGGTTCGGTTTGCCCGCGCCCTCGTCCTCGGTGATGTCGATCGGGTCCACGCCGTCGCTGACGGTGACGTGGGGCGCGTCGACGTCCTCGACGAATTGCGCGAACCAGTTCTCCAGGTTCAGGCCGTTATCCAGAATGAGGTCGGCATCCGACGCGCGGCGGATATCAGCCGGCGTGGGCTCGTAGCCGTGGATCTCCGCCCCCGGCTTCGTCAAAGAATCCACAGTCAAGTGTTCCCCCGCGACATTCTGGGCGATGTCCTGGATCACAGTGAAAGTGGTCAGCACTTTCGGCTTTCCGCCGTCTGCACGATCCTCCTCCGGCGCGCACGCTGTGAGCGCCGCCGCGAGAATCATCGCCATCATCGCGGCTGCTGCCACGAACGGTGCTGATCGCGACTCCCGCTTTTCCGACCGAACCATTGAGTTTTCCTTTCCTGAAAATGCATTCGCCAAGGCTGTTCCATAAGTTACGCCTAGACGTACTTTTTATTCTGGACAAACTTTAGTCGGACTTACAGGAGAGTCAAGATGAATCGGCTGTGACATACGCCTCACCCCGTAGACATGAAAAACGCCCGGGGGATCATTGAAGTTCCACCGGGCGTTGTCGGCCGCGAAAGTGCGCAGCTAGCTCGAGAGGGTGATATCCACCTTCTGGAAGCTCTTGATATCGGTGTAGCCACACTTCGCCATGACGCGGCGCAGACCGCCGGCGAGGTTGTGCCCACCCCAGGTACTGGTGCTCGGGCCGTGGAGGATGGTCTGCAGGCTCGGGCTGTTGTCGCGGAGGTGCTTCACAACATCCTCGGTAGAAACCGCGTCGTCGAGGCCCCAGCCGAAGCTGAATCCACCGAAATCGATGTGCAAAGAAATCCCGGATTTCTACACCAGTGAGGTGGACGGGCGCGAAGTAAAACGTCCGCGCTATGTCGCACGCGACTACGAGGAAGCGAAACAATACTTCGAAGAGGCAATGCGTTGGCTTGCCGAGAACTTCATCCCCGGCGGCATCGATGCTGTGGCCGGAGGGGATATGAATTTTGACGAGAGCACACCGCATAGCCAGTTCCAGGCCGATAGCTTCTCCCCGAAGCCCGATGATCCGTCAAAGCTCCGCTGTAGGCCAGGTATCGCGTACAACACTGACACCTCGGTCAGGTACAAATCTGGCCCAAAAAAGGGTAAACAGATCTCGGGTAATCAAAAAATGATCGACGCGCAGCGCGGACTCCGTGAACACATGCACGCGCTCGGCTACCCAGTAGAACTGGAAGTCTCCGAACGTCACGATGAATCCCTAAACCTCGACCGCTACACGGAGCAGCAGGATCGTGAACGCGACCTTGCCAACCGCGAGGATGAAGTAGAAGTCAAGCGCCGTTCCGTACACCGCGACATGGACGCGATTGATCGTGACCGCGAGCAAGCAGCAAAAGAACTGGAACAGGCCCAGGCGGACCGTGAAGCAGCGCGAAGTGTACAGGAGAACGCTGAACAGCAGGCTCGCGAGGTTGCAGAGCGTGTGTTGCGTGAAGCACGCGAGAAGGCTGAGCAGGACGTCGAGCAGATCCGTAGCGATGCACAGGCTGCGGCTGAGCAGGCAGTAGGGCTGGCCGAAGCTCAAGCAGATGAGCTGCTGGACCGTGCCGAAGAGGTCAACAGCGCTGCAGAGGCCAAGCTCAAGCGTGCAGAGCAGGAGGCTGAAACGATCCGCAGCGAAGCACGCAAGGAAGCCGAGCGAGACGCAGAAAAGACCCGTAGCGAGGCCACACGAGACGCTGAGAGCACTCGTAGCGAAGCACAACGTGATGCTGTGGCCATCCGCAGCGAGGCCACGCGTGAGCGTGAACAGCTGGCCAACGAACGTGCAGCCCTGGACAGTGAGCGTGAAGCCTTTGACACGGAGAAACGCGCATTCACCGAAAGCCTCGAAGCGCGCCGCGCAGCTGCAGAAGAGGAAGCCGCCATCATTATCGAGGAGGCAACGCAGTCTCTGCAAGAGATTTCCCACGTAGACCGGGTCTTCCTGCATGTCGAACTCGATAACGACCCTGAGATGAAGCAGCGGTATCGGGTTGCTGTTGAGCAGCGTATCCAGCAGGAACGGACCGCCGCACGCCGCCGTGCTCAGGAACGAACCAACAAGCGCCGCCAGCAGCAACAGCGCGACCGCGATGGTGGCATGGAGCTGTAGCAGCTCGCCACACGCCTTGTACGGCCCTGTAGCGGCCTAGCCGGGTGTCGCCGGGGTCAGTGCCCAGAGACAGCGCTAAAACCGCTCTAATTCAGCGAAAATCGAAGAATTAGAGCGGTTGTTTTGTGTAGCGGTAATCCTGTAGTGCTGTGAAATAGCGCGTGTAGTGGCGTGTTTGTTGTGCTGTTGATTGTGTAGTAGAGGTACGTGGCTACAGTGCCGTTAAGTGGACAGTAGATGAGTACGTAGAGAGTGCAGCGAAAGTGCCTGCAGAATGTGATGCAGAGTTACAGCGTCATTTAAGTAGTCAATAAACGTGCTAATGAAATGACATGTAATTTAACTGCGCAGTAAATGTGCCAATGAAGTGGCGCGCCACTACAGGGTGCAGTGAAGTGATTGATCCAGCGGCGTGTAGATGTGTCAGTGCAATGCGCAGCGAAATGGCGTGTTTGTTGCACGGTAAAACAGCGCGTGTCGTGGTGCGTGTATTGCGCTGTGAAATGACGGTGCCCCAGAGCAGGCGCGGTAGCGATCCCCTACCGGACGGCAACGGCGTCATGCGCGGTTTGTACTGAAAAAATAACCCCGCAGGGAATCCCTGCGGGGTGTTGTGGTTAGAACGGCACTTCTTCAGTGTCGTTGGCGGCGGTGCCAGCGCCGTTCTCACGGCGTGCAGCGCGGGCTGCAGACTCTTTCTTCGAGTCGATGAGCTGCACCGTATCGATGCGTGCGATCAGCGGGTAGTGCTTCACGCCATCCTTATCGGTGTAGTTGTCCGTCTTGAGCGAGTAGCTGACCGCGACCCGGTCACCAGCGCCGATGCAGCCGAAGACACCGAGGTTCTTAGCGTCCTGCACGTAGCCGGTGAGTTCCACGATCTCAGACTCCACCTTGCCGGTGTTCTTGTTCTTGAACGTATTACGCGCGTAGACGTTGAGCTTCACGGTAGCGCCGCCGTTTGCGTGCTCAAAGATCTTCGGCTCGCGAGCGGTGTTGCCAACAATGGTGCCGGAGTTGAATGGGTTAGACATGATGATTTCTCCTTTTGAGTGAGTGTGAATTGTCTTTCAATTGTGTGTTTGAGCAGCGGCTTTGCTGCTGCTGAGAAAAGTGCTGTTACAGCACGGCCCAGGGCAGTACTTGCCCTTCTGCTTCCAGGTCGCGTAGCTCTTGGGTTGCACCAGGATCAGCGTCCTCGCCGTCTATGCCGTCGCTCATCAGGTAGAGCAGCTCCAGGTCTTCGTGCGTGTAGTGGTACATGAGTGCCTCCTTGTGGATCGGATATTCAATCCGTTCTTGGAGACAGCTCTGCTGGCTAGAAGTTGCTCCCCTGCTTGTAGAAGATGTGTGTCTTCCCTGGTCATGGCCATGCTGAAAAAGAAAACGGGCCTGACCCCCGGAAAGTAGACACGTCGGG
>NZ_KV804014.1:0-2227 GCF_001811255.1 Corynebacterium sp. HMSC068H04 | reverse complement strand
GCATGCACCATCGGAAGACTTCTTGGCGGCAGATGATGGGATTGTCAAAGACTTTTCGATCACGTAGCACTTCACGCCTTAAGGCGGCATTAAAGGACTCTGCCAGGGCATTATCAGCACTTGTACCCACCGCGCCCATGGATTGGCGCACACCAAGCTGGGCGCAGTGGTCCCTAAAAGCCTGTGAGGTGTACACACTGCCATGATCAGAATGGAAAATTCCCCCTTTAAGGCTTCCGCGAACCTTGCTGGCATGGGACAAAGCTTCGATAACCAGCGATACCCGCATGTGATCGGCGAGCGCATGGCCAACGAGCTTGCGCGAGTAGACGTCGATGACTGTGGCAAGGTACATGTTCTTGCCGCCCTTACACGGCAGGTAGGTGATATCGCCTACATACACCTGGTTCGGCTTATCAGCGGTGATTTTGCGGCCTACTAAGTCTGGCATGACTCGACGTCCAGGCTTACGCCTGGTAGTGACACATCGACGTTGCTTAGTAAAGCCTTTCAGCCCCATGGATTTCATAATGCGTGCGACCTTCTTGTGATTGATCGGAGGAAAGTCCGTATCGGCTTTAAGGCTTGCAGCGATGCGTTTAGCACCATAAAGCCCGTGCTCATCATCGAAGATAGTCTTGATTCGTGCACCAATAAGAGCATCCGAACACATCTTTAACCTGCGTTTTTCGCGGGTATTGACCCATTTATAAAACGAGGAGCGATTGAGCTTTAACACGTGGCACATCCGCTTGACCGAGTATTCGGTTCGGTGGTCATAGACAAACTGGAAGCGGATTACCAGCGTGTCTCTTCGGCAAAATATTTCGCGGCCTTACGCAGGATATCGCGTTCTTCACGAAGCTTAGAGACTTCTTTTTCTAGCTGGCGGATTCGTTCAGAATCAGTCGTTGTGAAGCGTCCTGGGTTTAGTTCCGCTTCTTTTACGGCCCTGTGTTGATGGGCTGGGTGAGATAGTACTCGGTTTCTACTTCCTGTGGGGTGGCGTAGTCCAATGCTTCGTGAAGCCGCTTAGTGTTCCACCAATGCACCCACCGCAAGGTGGCCAGTTCGACTTCTCCGACCGACGTCCACGGGCCCTGGGCATGAATCAGTTCCGCCTTGTAGAGACCGTTGACTGTTTCGGCTAGTGCATTGTCGTAAGAATCGCCGATTGTTCCCACACTCGGGCGGATTCCTGACTCAGCTAGCGCGGTGGAATACTTCAGTGACACGTACTGGCTGCCCCGATCGCTATGATGAATCAGTTGATTTCCATGGATTCGCCCTGCAGTCGTTAACGCATGCTCCAAAGCCTCCATGGGCAGCGCATCAGTACGCATCGTCGAGCGTGTAGCAACACCAACAATCTTTCGGCTGAAGACATCCACGACAAACGCGGTGTAGGCGAATCCTGACAGGGTGCGAACGTAGGTAATGTCGGCAACCCACAACCTTCCTGGTGCTTGTGCACGAAAGTCTCGCTGCACTAGGTCTGGGCGATGATCCGGTGCCTTCGGGCTAGTCGTTGTCACGGGGGTTCGTCCACGTCTGCGGCCAGAAACACCAGCTAGCTTCATCAGACGTGCAGTCTTATCGCGACCAATATGAAAACCTTCACGGTTCATCGCGTGCCACATTTTGCGGATGCCGTAGACCGAGAAATTCTGCGCATGCACACGTTGTATCTCTGGGATGAGAAGGCTATCGCTTAAGGTCCTTGCACTGGGAACGCGTGTGGTGGCTTTGCGGTAGCCGCGTGAAGTAATGAATCCACGATCTGCTTGTTTAAGGACTCGGCAGATGGCCTCGACCCCAAACTGATCCTTATACGCGTCGATGTAAGAGATCATTTGGTCGTGGGTCGGTCGAGTTCCGCTGCGAAAAAAGCCGAAGCAGTCTTAAGAATCCCGTTTGCTCGCTTCAGCTCACGGTTTTCGCGGCGCAAACGCTTGAGCTCTTCTTCCATTGTTTCGCCGCCAGACGCGTCAGAGTCATCACGTGCTGAAGCGCTGTCACGATACCAAGCCCGCAACGTATGGTGAGATACTCCAAGCAGCTCACCGACCTCCGTGTAGGCACGTTGCAGTGAGCAGGACTCCAAGCGGACCATTTCGATGATCTGATGGACCGCCTTCTCCTTGAACTCAACGGAATACTTTCTAGGCATAGTTCAATCCTTCCTTAGCTGAGGTATGTTATGTCCATAGGGTTTTTGGACATGGAG
>NZ_KV804013.1:0-205333 GCF_001811255.1 Corynebacterium sp. HMSC068H04 | reverse complement strand
GCCACCAAGCTTAAAGCGGTGGTGTTGATATCAGCCTGCAGGCTGGGCATAGCTGCAACCCAGGTGTTGTAGATAGCGCGGCGGGCTGCCGCGCGGGCTATGGCGTGTGGATTATTCGGATTCGTTGTTGAGAAGAAGAAAAAGGAGGTTGAAGGGTGCGTGGCGGTGGTAGTCATGAATGTCTCCCCCTAGAAACATGAGTTAGAAGAAATGTTCTAACAATGATTCTACCGACCCTCACCGCACATGGCTATAGCCAGTAGGAATTCACGTCAAGTCGTTACTACAAACGGGGGTAGCGGCACCATGTTAGCCAGGAGGTTCGATAGGGTGCAGTAGGGGGAAGGGGAGAAAACAATCAAAACCCCACGCACGTTGTTGGTGGCACGTGGGGCGTGGGGATCTACTGGGCGTCGGAAAGCGCGTAGGCAGCACCAGCGCTTGCGGCGGTGACGGTCAGGACTGCCGGCCAGGAGCCGATCTTCTTAGCCAGCGGGTGAGAGAGGCCAAACGCGCCGGTGTATAGAGCAGCCAGGCCAGCCGTAGTGGCGGGGTTCGTCTTAGCCCACCAGCTGCGTCCGGCCCAGACGCCAGCGGCTGCGAGTACAACGCCGCCTAGCGGGCGGATTCCAGTTTCCCGAGCTGTGAGCCATCCGCCAATCAGGCCGAGAGAGACGGTCGCGGCCGTCGATACGTCTTGTGGTTTCTTGATGTCAATCATTCCCATGCGCTTCAGTTTAGGCCGCCTGCATGGGCGCTGGCTAGACTTCCCTCCATGAATCACGCAGCAACGCCCACGTCAGAAAAGCAAGCTTGGCTCGCCATGGTGGCGCTGTCACTCGGCTTCTTCATGTCGTTGCTCGACCAATCCATGATTGCCGTTGCGCTTCCCGACGTCCATCGTGAGTTCAACGCCGACGTCAATCAGGTGCTGTGGGTCTCCGCCATCTATTTGCTCGCCGTGGTCGTGCCGCTCCTGTTTACTGGAAGGCTAGGGGATATTTACGGGCAGAAGCGAATGTTTCAGCTCGGCAACGGACTCTTTGGCCTTGGTGCACTGCTTTGTGCGCTGGCGCCATCCGTAGAGTTTCTCATCGCCGCACGGTCGCTACAAGGCCTAGGTGCCTCCATTCAGATGCCGCAGACCATGGCGGTGATCAACCGTGTTTTCCCTCGTGAGCGGCGCGGCCGTGCGCTGGGTGCCTGGGGCGTGGTGGGTTCGCTGGCGACTCTTGCTGGACCGCTTGTGGGAGGCTTCGTTGTAGCCGCGTTTGGGTGGCAGGCGGTCTTTTGGATCCACATTCCCATTGTCATTGCAGCGATTGTTCTTTCCGGCCTGTGGGTGCCTGCCTTGCCGACGGCGACCGGAAGGATTGATTTCGTGTCGGTAGGGGCGTCGTTTGTCGCGTTGACCTGCTTCGTCTTTGCGGTGCAACAAGGGCCAGAGACTGGCTGGCCGTGGTGGATTTGGGCCCTCCTCGTCGCCGGAATTGTCGGAATGGCTATCTTCGTGCGCTTGCAATCATCCCGTGGGGCGGCAGCGCTCGTTCCGCTTGGGTTGTTTAAGGACCGTAACTACTCCGTGGGCACGGTGGCCATCGTGTCCATGGGCTTTATGGCTGCGTCGATGATGATTCCCATTATGATGTGGCTGCAGGTCGAGCAAGGAATGTCGGCTCGGGATGCTGGTCTGATTGTTACCCCGATGGCTCTGGTTTCCTTGTGCGTGTCACCGTTAGCGGGCATTTTGGCAGATAAGCTGCATCCACGACTATTAGCGCTCACGGGCTTCGGCATGTTGATTGCCACTTTCGCCGTGCTGTGGTTCCTCATGCACGCGGGTGTTTCGGGGTGGTGGCTGAGCCTGCCATGTGCGGCCTTGGGGGCGGGACAGTCCTTTATTTGGGGATCCAATGCCGCGACGACGATGCGCGATATTGATGCACATCTCATGGGAGCTGCTTCCGGTGTCTATAACACATCGCGACAGGTGGGCTCGGTGATTGGTGTGGCCGGCGTATCAGCAGTCATGCAGGTCGCCGGCGCGGCGGACTCTCTGGTCGCTATCGTTGCGATCCTTTTCGTCGGGTGTATTGCTTCGCTCTTCTTCCGGGATACCCTGCACGCTGGTGTGGAAACTGCGAGCCTATAGGGAAGCGAGTAGATTGGATGTCATGCGTCTTGCTGTACTGACATCCGGTGGTGATTGCCCCGGTCTGAATGCTGTTATCCGCGCGGTCGTTCGCACCGCATCCAACGAGTTCGGCGATACGGTCGTCGGCTACGAGGACGGCTGGGTTGGTCTGATGGAGGACCGACGCCGTGACCTTTATGACGACGCTGAAATTGACCGCATCCTCCTTCGCGGCGGAACCATCCTTGGTACTGGCCGCCTCCACCCAGATAAGTTCAAGGCTGGGCTGGACACCATCAAGGCCAATATGGCCGATGCTGAGGTTGATGCGCTCGTCGCCATTGGCGGCGAGGGAACTCTCAAGGGTGCTAAGTGGCTTTCTGACAACGGTATCCCAGTTGTCGGCGTGCCAAAGACCATCGATAACGACGTCAATGCAACGGACTACACCTTCGGTTTCGACACGGCCGTGTCCGTGGCCACCGATGCGATTGACCGCCTCCACACCACTGCTGAGTCCCACAACCGCATCCTCATCGTGGAGGTCATGGGCCGCCACGTTGGGTGGATTGCGCTGCATGCAGGCATGGCTGGCGGTGCGCACTACACGGTGATCCCCGAGGTCCCATTCGATATCGCAGATATCACCAAGGCGATGGAACGCCGCTTCCAGATGGGTGAGAAGTATGGCATCATCTGCGTCGCCGAAGGCGCACTTCCCAAGGAAGGCACCATGGACTTCGAAGCGGGCGGTGTCGATCAGTTTGGTCACCAGACCTTTAACGGAATTGGCCAGGTCATCGGTGATGAGATCAAGAAGCGCACTGGTTACGACGTGCGCACGACGGTCCTCGGCCACATCCAGCGCGGCGGCACGCCGACGGCGTATGACCGCGTCCTGGCAACCCGTTACGGCACCCACGCCGCCCGTGCTGCGCACAATGGTCAGTCCGGGATGTGCGTCGCCCTCCACGGTGAAAACATCGATCTCGTCCCGCTCGAGGATGCCGTGGGCAAGCTGAAGGTGGTTCCGGCAAAGCGTTATGCCAACGCGCAAGCCCTCTTCGGTTAAACGCCGCGACAAGGTCGCCCATAGTTAATAAAGGTTTCGATGACAAGCGTATTAGCTTTCCTTGCTGAGCAGCCGGTCCTGTTGGTGTTTTTGCTGATTGGCATCGGCATGGCGCTCGGCGGCATCAAAACCCGGGGAATCAGCTTAGGGGCGGCCGCCGTTCTCTTCCTCGGTATTGCTTTTTCGGCCGCCGCCTCCGCCGTTGGTGTGGAGGCCTCCGTACCTCCCATTCTGGGAATGCTCGGATTGGTGCTCTTTGCCTTTGGTATTGGCAATAATTCTGGGGTGTCCTTCTTTAAGTCGCTGAAAACGGCGACGGGCCCAGTGCTGTCGATGATCGGGGTCTTCATCGTCGCGGCGCTGGCCGCGTGGGGGTTGGGCACTTATGTTTTGGGGCTATCGAATGCCACCATCGCGGGTACTTTTGCCGGCGCTGTGACGAATACCCCCGCGTTGGCGGCGGCGTCGGAAGCTACGGGTGATCCCGGCGCAGCAACCGTGGGCTACGCGGTGTCTTACTTATTCGGCGTCATCGGCATGCTCGCGGCCACGGTGCTCGTGCTTCGCGACGCCGGGAATGACGACGACACCCTGTCACCCGTCACACGCCAGCACATGCAGATTTTGAGAGAAATCGCGGTGGCAGAGATTGCAGACATCGGCAACGGGGAAGTGCAAGTGACCCGCCTGCGGCGCGTCGGCAGCAATGATATCGTCCTGCCGAAGTTTTTCGATGTGTTGCACCCCGGTGATGTGGTCACGCTCGTCGGTGCCCCGGAAGATCTGGACAATATCATTGAGCGCGCTGGCCGTGAATCCCCGCAGATCCTCAACGATGACCGCCACGAGCTAGACTTTCGTCGCATTACTATCTCCGAGCACAGCTTGGCTGGCCTGACTATTGCGGAGCTGAACAACCAGCTGTCTGACCGGTGGGGCGCGCGCATTTCACGCGTTCGCCGCGCGGACAACGATCAGGTTGCTATCCCCGAACACATCGTGGAGCTGGGTGATCGCGTGCGTGTCGTGGGCTCAAAGAAGTCACTGCGCGAGATCTCAAACTTTCTTGGGGATTCTTCGCAGGGCCTAACGGATATCAACCCCGTATCCCTCGGCCTCGGCTTGGCCCTTGGCATCTTTGTAGGGCATATCGATATCCCGCTTCCGGGCGGATCTTCCTTCAACCTCGGTGCTGCCGCCGGCGTTCTCATCGTCGCGTTGGTCATGGCGCGGATTGGGCGAATCGGCAATACAGTGACCGCATTGCCGCACTCAGCCAATACGATTCTTTCCGAGCTCGGACTGTTGCTCTTCTTGGCCCAAGCCGGAACGAATGCGGGCGGGGAGATCGCCGGTGCCTTTACAGGCGGCGCGTGGTGGAAGATTCTTCTCCTTGGCATCATCATCACAACGCTGGTTGCATTCGGGTTTGCCTTTGTGATGCGCCGATTCCTGCGCGTCGGCGCTACAAAGACGGCGGGTGCTATGGCCGGAGCTCAGACTCAACCGGCAGTACTCGCTTTTGTGAATAATCGGACGAGCACTGATCAGCGTGTGTCCTTGGGCTATGCCATGGTCTATCCGGCGGCGATGATCGCCAAGATTCTTATTACGCACGGCATCACCTTGTTGGGTTAGGCGGTTGCGCACGGTGTCGCGTTGACATACTAAGATGGCACGCATGACTGCTGCGATGTATGACCTGATGGACTACGACGAGGTCCTGGAAAAGTTCGAACCCGTAATGGGCATGGAAGTTCACGTGGAGCTCAATACGGAAACCAAGATGTTCTCCACCTCGCCCACGAACTTCAACGCAGCCCCCAACTCCAACGTGGACCCGGTTTCGCTGGGTCTGCCCGGAGCATTGCCGGTAGTGAATTCTAAGGGCGTGGAAGGCGCCATCAAGATCGGTCTGGCGCTGAACTGCAAGATTGCGGAATCGTCGCGCTTTGCCCGCAAGAACTACTTCTACCCGGACCAGCCGAAGAACTATCAGATCTCTCAGTATGATGAGCCGATTGCATACGACGGCTACCTTGACGTCGTCCTCGATGACGGCACCGAGTGGCGCGTAGAAATTGAGCGTGCCCACATGGAAGAAGACACCGGAAAGCTCACCCACTTGGGTGGCGCGGACGGCCGCATCCATGGCGCGACCTCCTCGCTGGTGGATTGCAACCGCGCAGGCATCCCGCTCATTGAGATCGTGACCAAGCCGATTATTGGCGCCGGTGAGCGTGCCCCCGAGGTTGCCCGCGCCTATGTGTCCGCACTGCGCGAGCTCGTCGCGGCGCTGGGGGTCTCCGATGCCCGCATGGATCAGGGCTCGATGCGCGTGGATTCCAACGTGTCGCTGCGCCCAGTGGGCCAGGAAGAGTTCGGCACCCGCACCGAAACCAAGAACATCAACTCCCTGCGCTCTGTCGAGCAGGCGGTGCGCTTTGAGATGCAGCGCCAGGCGCAGGTGCTTGTCGACGGTGGCGAGATCGTCCAAGAAACCCGCCACTACCAGGAAACGGATGGCTCGACCTCGAAAGGCCGCCCGAAGGAGACCGCGGAGGATTACCGCTACTTCAACGACCCGGACCTGCCGCCAGTGATTGTCTCCCGCGAGTGGGTTGAGGAAATCCGCCAGACCCTGCCGGAGATGCCGTGGATTCGCCGCGCCCGCATCCAGGAAGAATGGGGCCTCAAGGACGAGGAGATGCGTGACCTGGTCAATGCCGGGGCGCTCGACCTCATCATCGAAACCGTGGAAGCCGGAACCAGCCCGGATGAGGCCCGCTCTTGGTGGGTTTCTTACCTGACCGGTAAGGCTAATGAGGCGGGCGTTGAGCTGAGCGCCCTCGATATCACCCCGGCTCAGGTCGCGCGCGTGGTCGAGCTGGTCAAGGAAGGCAAGCTGACCACGAAGCTTGCTCGCAAGGCGGTTGACGGCGTCCTCGAAGGCGAGGGGGATGTCGACGAGGTCGTCGCCAAGCGCGGTCTCGAGGTCGTGCGCGATGACGGCGCAATCGAGAAGGCCGTTGATGATGCCCTGGCAGCGAACCCGGACATCGTAGAGAAGTACAAGGCTGGCAACAAGAAGGTCACCGGCGCCATCGTTGGCGCGGTCATGAAGGCTACCCAGGGCAAGGCTGACCCGGGACAGGTCAACAAGCTGATTGCGAAGAAGCTCTCTTAATTGGTATAAATTTCCATTAGGCGAGGTCAGGCGGCTGCGGGGTACCGTGGTCGCCATGACTATTTCTACTAAAGCACTCCAAAAGACAGGCCCAAACGAACCTTTTAAGGTTGTGACCATCCAGCGCCGTGACCCGCGCGCCGATGACGTCGTCATTGACATCAAGGCTGCGGGCATCTGCCACTCGGATATCCACACCATTCGCAATGAGTGGGGTGAGGCGCACTTCCCGCTGACCGTGGGCCACGAGATCGCGGGCGTGGTTTCCGCCGTGGGGGAGGACGTCACCAAGTTCCAGGTGGGGGACCGCGTCGGCGTGGGCTGCCTGGTGAATTCTTGCGGCGAGTGCGAGCAGTGCCAAGCTGGAATGGAGCAGAACTGCCTTAATGGTGGTGTGGGCACCTATAATTCCACCGACGTCGACGGCACGATCACCCAAGGTGGTTATGCGGAGAAGGTCGTGGTGAACCAGGATTTCGTCCTGCGTATTCCGGATGCCCTTGACTTCGATGTCGCCGCGCCCTTGCTGTGTGCCGGCATTACCACCTACTCTCCGCTGGCTCGCTGGGACGTCAAGGAAGGGCAGAAGGTGGCCGTCGTGGGCCTCGGCGGTTTGGGGCACATGGGCGTGCAGATTGCCGCTGCCAAGGGCGCGGATGTCACTGTCATCTCGCGCACCTCGCGCAAGGCTGAGGAGGCCGCGAAGCTGGGCGCGAACCGTACGCTCGCCACCACCGAAGAAGAGGACTTTTTCAAAAAACACCGCGGGGAGTTCGACTTCATCCTCTCCACGATTTCCGCCGAGTACAGCCTCGAGGACTACCTGCGGATGCTCAAGCCGCGCGGCATCATGTCTGTCGTGGGGCTGCCGCCGGAGGCCCTTCCATTGCGCCTCAACCGCCTGGTAGGCGGCGGCAAGGTGCTCACCGGCAACAACATCGGCGGCATCGCCGAAACCCAGGAAATGCTGGACTTTTGTGCCGAGCACGGCCTGGGAGCGGTCATTGAGAAGGTCGGCGTCGATGACGTCGATGCCGCCTATGAGCGCGTCGTTGCGGGTGATGTGAAGTTCCGATTCGTCATTGATACCGCTACGTTTGCCGAGCATTAAGAGGTGAGCCGCCTCATGCTTTAGCGGCCATTGGAGCAAGCTCTCCACGGCCGCACACCTGTTTTCCTGTCAGGATGGAGTACCGTGGTAGTAGTGTGCCGCCGTACTCCATCAAAGGTATGGCGCGTTTTTATGCGCTAGCCATTAAGCATAAAGAGAAGAAACTAGAAAACAGATAGGAAAACGTGTCTTATAAAAACGTCGTAGGCATCGCTTTGTCCTTCATTGGCTTGCTCGTGGGTGCGGGCTTTGCCACGGGACAGGAAGTTGTCCAGTACTTTACGTCCTTCGGTATTCCCGGCATGTGGGGAATCCTGGTTGCCGGTTTGGTCATGACCCTTGCCGGTACAGTCTTTCTTCAACTAGGAAGCTACTTCCACGCCAGCGAACACAACCAAGTCTTCCGTAACATTACTCACCCGATCATCTCGCGCATTCTTGATGTTGCGGTGATTCTCACGCTGTTTGCGGTGGGCTTTGTCATGCTGGCAGGTGCTGGCTCCAACATGGAGCAGCAGTTCGGTTGGCCTGCCTGGGTAGGTTCGTTGCTCATGCTCGTGCTTGTCATGGTTACGGGTATGTTCGACGTGGACAAGGTCTCCCAAGTTATCGGCCTTTTGACCCCGACCATCATCATCGCCGTTCTTTTCGTGGGCACCTATACCTTGCTGCACATGCCGGAGAGCGTTGATGCGGCGATTAGCGCCTCTGAAGCGATTGAGTCCCCGATCTCGAATTGGTTGGTCTCCGCGCTGAACTACAACGGCCTCGCCCTCATTCTGGCTGTATCGATGTCCTTGGTGATCGGTGGCGATAACATCAGCCCGCGTGAGGCTGGTGTCGGTGGCATTGTAGGCGGCGCGGTCTACGCGGTGCTCATGGCCATTGCTGGTTTCTCCTTGCTGATGAACGCGGAGAATGTGGGCGATTCAGATATTCCGATGCTGACCCTGGTGGACAACGTTCACCCAGTCCTTGGCGTTATCATGGCAGTCATCATCTACCTGATGATCTTCAACACGGCCATCGGCATGTTCTATGCGCTGGGTAAGCGTTTGTCCTCCGGCAACGAGTCCAAGTACCGCATCATCTTTATCGCCGGCTGCCTTGCAGGTTTCGCGGTTTCCTTCGCCGGCTTCAAGGCGCTCATGCAGTATGTGTACCCGGTTCTGGGCTACATGGGCATCGTCCTCGTCGTCATCCTGGTGGTTGGATGGCTGCGCTCCCTGGGCAAGATCAAGGATGAAGGCTTGCGCCGCGAGCGCATCCGCGCCCTGCTTCACCTGAAGCTGCACCCCGATTCGGAATATGACGCAGCGCGTTACGACGATGAGATTGGTCAGCAGATCGCCGATTCCAACATGGATGATGAAGCCCTCTTTGAGGATCTCGTCTCCGATGTGGTCGATGAGCTGGATTCGGACGAGGAGCTCGACTTCGACAAGGAAGAGTGGGAAGAAAACCGCAACGATCACTCCTATTACACCGAGCGCGACGCCGTGGAGCAGGACCGCAGCGACGAAGAGATCAAGGCCTGGGTGGAAGAAACCGGCGCGGTGGGAGACCCCGCCGAGGATGAGGACCTCCCCGAGGAATCACAGAAGAACTAGTGGAGCAAGAGCTTCGCTGTTAGCGCAAACATGACGCAGCCGATGACGATGTTGACTACGCGCCACGTCGTCGGCTTGGCCAGCACGTGGGAGAGCTTGTAGGCGCCAAAGCCTAGGGAGGGGAACCACACTGCGCTGGCCATGATGGCGCCTGCCGCGAACACCCAGCGCTGGTCGCCATATTGGTTTGCAATGGAGCCCAGCATGACTAGCGCGTCGACGTAGGCCAGGGGGTTAAGCCACGTCAGCGCCAACGCACCGAGGACGGGCTTGACCCAGGATTTTGAGCGCACGCGGGGGCGGATCTTCGTAAGTACTGAGTTCCCCGGTGTCCCAGAGGAACCCGAATTCTCATCAACAACTTGGGCCACCGGTGCAGTTTCCTCAATTACCAGTGCTTCCTGTTCCTTCTTGAAGGCATCGCGGAAACACGTGAAGCCGAAGTAGATGAGGTAGGCCGCGCCGAGGTACTTCACCACGACGAGCGCGGTGGGGAAGCGCTCCACAAGGACGCCGACGCCGGCGGTGCCGCCGGTGATCAGGATGACGTCGGAAAGCAAGCATGCCAACAGGATGGGGCCGACATGGTCGCGTTTAATACCCATCTTGATGATGTAGGCATTCTGCGGTCCGATAGCGATGATGAGGGACAGGCCCAGCGCAAATCCTGCGAGCAATACTGACATGGCTTCTAGTGTGCGTATATCGACATATGAAGTCCAGTTAAATGTTCTACATCTGGTTTAATATTGCTTCATGAACCCGCTGCATACCGAAACACTGCTGGCCATCATCGATGAAGGTTCCTTCGAGGGTGCCGCGGCTGTGTTGGGAATCACTCCCTCGGCCGTGAGCCAGCGCATCAAGGCACTGGAGGTGTCGACGGGCCGCATACTCCTGCGCCGCGGGACCCCTGTCACCGTGACTGAGGCGGGGGAGATCGTCGCCCAAGCCGCACGACGCATGGCGCTGGTCCAGGCGGAAGCGGATGCGCGGCTTACCGAGCGGTTGTCCCGCGTGCCACTGACCGTTGCCATCAACTCGGATTCCCTGGCCACGTGGTTTCGTCCTGTAATCCAGCGTACTGCCGAGCGCGGTGCGGCGGCGCTGCGTATCCGCATCGAGGATGAGGCCCGCACGCTCGCAATGCTGCGCCGCGGCGACGTTCTGGGAGCTGTGACTCGCGAGCAAACGCCAGTCTCTGGCTGCGAATCCACATACCTCGGCACCATGCGCTATTTTGCCGTCGCCGCGCCGGAGCTGGCGGAGACCTTCGAGGACTGGGAGACGCTGCCGATCGTGGGTTTCGGGCCGAACGACGCCACCTTGGATGACGCCATGCGTGAGCGCTTCATCGACTCGCACGTCCTGCGCGCACGGGTATCTCAGATTCCCTCCTCGGAGTCCTATGTGGAGGCCGTGCGCTACGGGCTGGGCTGGGGCTTGGTGCCGCGCCTGCAGGCCCAGCCATTGCTGGAGTCCGGGGAGCTGGTGCTTCTCGACGATTTCCCGCTCGACATCGACCTCTACTGGCAACGCTGGCGGCTGGAGTCGGAATTGCTTGCCGATCTCACCGAAGACGTCTTAAACGCTGGCCATGCGGTTTTAGCTTCGCGCCGCGCCGGTAAAGATGCACCATAAGGGTGCTGCGCTGCCTTAAGTTGGAGGTATGAGCGATAAAACTCCTGATAAAGCCACCAACTTTGATGACGATATCCCGACCTACACGGGCAAAGACTCCGTGAAGGACAGCACCCCCGCGGAAGCTGCGGCCGAAAAGCCGAAGAAGAGCAGCCTCTTCCAGCGCCCGGGGCGCGCCGAGCCGCAGGTGATCAAGCCAAAGAAGGCTGAAGAGTCCGCCGTTGAGGCCGAACCCGAGGCGAAGACCGAAACTTTTGAGAGCGCCTCCAAGGAATCCCTGTCTTTCGACAGCTCTGCCGCTGATACTGAAACTGAAACTACTGCTTTCCCACGCGCGGAGGCGACGGCAGGAACGGATACGGAAACGACTGCAATGCCGGCGGCTGAGGCTGATGAAGAGCCCAGCGCCGTTGCCGTGGCTGACCCTGCGGCTGAGCCAGTCACCGCAACCGAGGCGGAGGCTGTAGAAGAAAAGCACTCGTCGGCTCGCCGAGGCACCATTGACTTTGGTCTGCTTTTCGTGCGCTTGGCGCTCAGCGGTTACCTGCTCGTGGCGGGTGCTTCGACCTTCTTCAAGCTCGGCGGCAACGAGGGGCTGTTAGGCTTGGAGAACGAGTTCAGTGACTACACCATGGCGGCGGCCTTGGCCATCGGCGTGCCCACCGTCCAGCTCATTGCCGGTGCCTTCCTGCTTCTGGGTCTAGTTACACCGCTGGCGGCCATGTTCGGCCTCATCGTCACAGGCTTCTCTGCTATTCACGGCCTCAACGCCTCCGGTGCCGGGTTGGATGTCTTTGCCTGGAATGAGAACGTCTGGCTGGGCCTTGTGCTCTTTGTTATCGCCGTGGCCCTGCAGTTCACCGGTCCGGGATTCATCTCCCTTGACTTCAATCGCTCCTGGACCCGTCGCCCACTGGCAACCTCGTGGGTCTTTGTCGTCATTGGCGTTGCCGCGCTCGTGGCCATCTGGTGGTTTGGAGCTGGCGTCAACCCGTTGAGCTAAGAGTTTTAGCGCCTACTTAAGCTCCCAGCCTGCAGTTATACACCAACTGTTGTTGTTTTCCATTGCGTAAAGTAAGTTGGTTTCCGTAATGGAAAACAATGACTTTGGTGCCGCAGGAGGGGAGCTTTAGTTTTGTCCGATCAGGATGTTCGAGAAGCACTCGCATTTGAGGAGCAACAACAGCTAGCCGCGGTGAAGCGGCCGCCTATCTGGCTGAGCTTGCTCGCATCGGCTGCTTACGGCGCGTGGTTTGCCTACATGTGGATCAAGGATGACGTCCATCCTCTCGTTCTTGTTGGTGGACTGCTTCTTGTACTCGGGCTCTTGGTGAGTCTTGCCTTCTTTTACCGCACGGGGGTGCGGGATTCGATGCGTCAGAAGGTTGATCCGCACGCCTCCAGGAATGTGACCTGGCGCTTCTACGCAGGATTGGGGTTTATGATGCTGCCGGCACTGTTCAATCCCTTTGTTGAAGGGCACGTTATTGCCTCGTGCATCGCAGGTGTGCTGTGCAGTTTGTCGGTCTTTTGGACGTTGCACACCGGTGCGCTGAATAGGATGCCGCGATGAGTGAGCTCGATCCGATAATCCACCCGCTCAACCGCTTTAAAATTTGCGCCACGCTCAATGCCTTCGGGGCCACGCAGGGTGGGGAGGTAAACCGTGAGATGAAATTCGCCATGTTGCGCGACCGCACGGAGCTTTCCGACGCCTCCCTGTCCAAGCAGCTCGGAGCGCTAGAACAAGCCGGCTACGTGACTCGCTTCCGCGAATACGGCACCAGCCGCGCTAAGGACTCGGTGTGGGTCGCCTTGACTGAGCAAGGCAAGATCGCCTTCGACGGTCACTTGGCAGCACTCAAGGATTTAGCTGAGGGCTGAGTTGGGCGCATAGTATGGCGTCGCTGAGGTGCCAATGTTGCCAAAGTTTTCCCGCCCGCCGCAGGCGGTTTCAAGTGGTGGATGCACCACTTGAATAGTTCTTGGATTTTCTCTTCTGGTGTGTACCAGTTGAGGACTTTTCTGGGGCGCCCGTTGAGTGGGTCTTGAATGTGTTGAGCGCCCTTATCGGTCAGGGTACTAAAGTCGCTTCCTTTGGGTAGGAAGTCTCGGACTAGCCCGTTGGTGTTTTCGTTGGTAGGACGCTGCCGGGGTGAGTGTGGATCGCAGAAGTAGACTGCGAGCCCACGTTCGATGCTCGGCCTGTCTACTTGGGCTAGTTCCACACCTTGGTCCCAGGTCAATGTTTTGGTGATGTTGCGTATTTTTCCGGTAAACATCTCGATTAACTTATCGACAGTCGTGGCGGAATCATGCACATCAAGCAGCGAGCCCATATGACTACTTGTTCAAGCCGGTTAGAATCCAAGCACTACCCGGATTATCCAGAGAAAAACTGAGAGCAACTGTCGTTGACTCCATGATTAAAGAAGGCGGACTTGATGGAGAACACAGATCGAGAGCCTTTCGAGAGAACTTCACCCATTGTTCGCTGTCGCCCTTTCCTCTAAGAAAGAGGAAGTTTTCATGATCGGAGAAGCCGTGTTCTGGAACAGGGGGATCATCAGCCATAAGTGTTTCTTTGACTGTTTGATACGGAGTGTATGGGCACACGAGCGAAAACTCAGTCCATTCTGGTCCGTAGAGTTCCTCCAGTGTGATGGACTCAGTAACGGGGGTTGCATGTCCCGATCGTCCTAGGGACGCGAGATGAGAAGCCAATGGGTCATCAAAACTACAAGAGGAGAGTAATAGGGAGACAATACTAGTGAACCCTATCCGTGCCATCATGCGTCTCATTAACATAACCCCATTCTCGTGCATATCCTAGGAAAGTGTAGATAGCAGTCCAATGCTAGCCCAGAGGGCGCACTGGTTCAGAGCAGAAGTGAAGTGCCCCGATTTTTGTTCCTAGGGGCAGGGCTCAGCAGCCAAGGGGAAGGTGACCACTTCGTGTTCAACCCCTCGATGACAAAGGCCCGCAACTGCGGGTTGGTATCGAGTTTACGGGGTTTAGGCCTGGCTAAACGGTCTACAGCACGGTTTTGCGCCACGAGGGCATCGTAGCCATGCTCAGTCATCCCACGGGCGATTTCCCTGCTAATCGTCGACTGATTCCGGCCAAGCTGGGCTGCAATCTCACGATGAGAATGGCCCTACTTCAGCAGATAGGCCATCGCTATTCGGTTATGGCGGATAAGACGTTTTCCGCGTCCTACCTTCGATTCGGATTCGGTGGGATGATCATTGAGCACCAAACGCCCAGACATGCGATTATGGTGCCACGTTTTCACAGTGTCAGCGCAGTGATCAACTACCTGGCCGACTTCCTTATAGCTTTTGCCAGCATTAACAAGTTTCAAAGCTTTAGCAATGCGATCCCGCTCAATTTGTATGGCTCCACCGCGACTGTTGTTGGCGAGTTCAATACCGTCTCGCGCAAGGTATCGGTAAGCGGTCTGTGGGAAACCTGTCTCTTTCAGTGCGCTATACGCAGACTGGCCGCTTTCTACAAGAGCAATGATCTTTTGGTATTGATCTTTGTACTTATCCTCATTCAGGCTCCGATGGCGCTTGCCGCGGCTAAGGCCCTCAGCCTGGCGCCACACCCTCGCCTGAGCCTTCAAGCCCCCCAACTCCTTGAGGATCACCGACATCGGACGCGCATCATGCAGATACGCCTGCACATACCGCTCACGTAGTTTCTCATCACCTGACATCTACACAACCTCCCAGCTGTATAGATGCATTCACCACCTGAGCCCGCCGCAGGCGCGGCGAATAACTTTGGCAGAACGGGCAGTTTTGCGTTTCGGGGCTTAGTTGGTTTCGGCCGCAGCGAGCTCAGTATGTGGCTTGTCGGATTGAGTGCCTCGAGCCTTGAGGCAGATGGCGTAGAGACTCCAGCTCAGGAGTGCCAGCCACACGAAGTCATCGACCAAGAACTTCTGATACAGCGGCATCGCGTGGACATCGATGCTGTCACCAAACCACCACTTCGGCGGAACGGTCAGCAGCATGCCTGCCCAAGCCGCGAGAACAGCCAGCAAGCTGCCAGCGACCCAGGTGGAATTCCGCCAGGACCATGCGCGGTAGACCAGAACCGGCACGATGAGCGACAGCCACACCCAGTGGTGGGACCACGAAACGGGGGAGATGAGCAACATGATGGTGGCGGTGGTGAGGTGGGCGTCGACAAGCAAGCCGCGCCGCATCTGAGCCAGGATGAGTGCGGAGCCGAGGCCGATGACCGTGAGCGCAGCCACGAGCCACAGCACGTTGATGAGCATACCGTTGTTATCCATGGCCTCTTGGGAGGTGAAGAGTCGCTGGATGACACCCTTGAGCGAGGAATTGGACTGATAGTCCGTAGCCACGCCGAAGTCTGCGCCCTTGCCCATATCGAGAAGCTTCGAGCTGAAGAATTCGACAAAGGCCTCCCAGCGGTAGGCCGCGGCCAACAGCGTAGCCACGACAGTGGAGGCGAAGGCCGTGAGGATTGGCTTCCACTCGCGGCGCAGCAGGAAGTAGAGCAGCATGGCCAAGGGAGTGATCTTGATGGCTGCCGCGAGGCCTATCAGCCAGCCTTGCGGGAGCTTGCGCTTGCGGGGGACGAGATCGAAGATGACCAGCGCCATGATGACGATGTTGATTTGCGCAAAACCGTTGTTGAGGCGGATGGGTTCAAAGAACATGGCCGCGGCCCACGCGAACGCCACGGTGGGCCACAGGTGAGGCACCTTGAGTGCACGGAAGATCGCGTAGAGGCAGGCGAAGATCAGCGCATCCGAGAGGACGATCATGATATCGCCCGCAAGGGCGTCGCTCATCCAGTCAAAGGCTGTCAGCGGCACCATGACCAGTGCCCCGAAGGGCGGGTAGATAAAGGGGAGTGCCAAATCCCCAGCGTACATGGGCTCCGAGTAGACCGAGCGGCCCTCCATGAAGGCGCGGACGCCCTCACGGTAAATGATCATGTCCACAGGGTAGTCCGTGTGGAGAACATGGCGTATGACGCCCACCAGGCCAATGATGAGCCCGGCGGCGGTCAGGAGTGTGCGCCTTGCGGCGTTAGTGGCGAAATTCATCGCCCCATACTCTAATTGACGTAACCATCCACCACGCGCACCGCACCACGGTCAGCGGACGTGGCCATGTTGGCATAGGCACGCAGGGCCTTGGTGACCGGGCGGTTGCGGTCCTTCGGCGTCCAGGGCTTCTCGCGTTGCTCCTCGGTGGCGCGGCGGCGTTCCAAGACTTCTTCGTCTACATCGAGAGTGAGCTGGCGCTCGCGGATGTTGATGGTGATGGGGTCACCGTTTTCCACTAGGCCGATGAGGCCGCCGTGGGCAGCCTCGGGGGAGATGTGTCCGATGGACAGGCCGGAGGTGCCGCCGGAGAAGCGGCCATCGGTAATCAAGGCGCAGGCCTTGCCCAAACCGGAACCCTTGAGGAAGGAGGTCGGGTGCAGCATCTCCTGCATGCCGGGACCGCCCGCGGGGCCCTCGTAGCGGATGACGATGACATCGCCAGGCTGGACCTCCTTTTTCAGGATGATGGACACGGCCTCTTCCTGGGATTCCACCACGCGGGCTGGGCCGGTAAAGGTCCACAGTTCCTCTTCAACGCCGGCGGCCTTGACGATGGCTCCGTTGGGGGCGAGGTTGCCGCGCAGGACAACGAGGCCGCCGTCGGAGGAGAAGGCATGCTCGGCGTCGTGGATGCAGCCATTGGAAGCGTCAGTATCCAGCTCATCCCAGCGGTTGGACTGGCTGAAAGGCTCGGTAGTGCGCACGCCGCCGGGGGCGGCGAAGAAGAGCTCGCGGGCAGCGTCGGTAGCCTTGCCGCCGCGGATATCCCACTCGTCGAGCCACTCCTCGGCGTTGTCGTAGAGGGCGGTATGGACCTTGAGGTTCAAGTGGCCGGCGCGGCGCAGCTCGCCCAGAATGGCGGGGATGCCGCCGGCGCGGTGCACGTCCTCGATGTGGTAGGTGCCGTTGGGCGCCACCTTGGACAGGCAAGGCACGCGGTAGGAAATCTCGTTGATATCCTCCAGCGTGAAGTCCACCTCGCCCTCCTGCGCGGCGGCCAGCGTGTGGAGGATGGTGTTGGTGGAACCGCCCATGGCCATATCCAGCGCCATGGCGTTGGTGAAAGCTTCCTTGGTGGCAATCGAGCGCGGGAGGACAGCGTCATCCTCTTCGCCGTAGTAGCGCTGGCACATCTCGACGATGGTGTGGCCTGCTTGTTCGAAGAGATCGCGGCGTGCGCTGTGGGTGGCCAGCGTGGTGCCGTTGCCTGGCAGTGCGAGTCCGAGCGCTTCGGTGAGGCAGTTCATGGAGTTGGCGGTGAACATGCCGGAGCAGGAACCACAGGTGGGGCAGGCGGATTCCTCCACGCGGGTTAGGCCCTCGTCGGAGACGGCGTCGCTTGCCGACGCCGTGATTGCCGTAATCAGATCCGTCGGCGCGTGCGCCACGCCATCGACAACAACGGCCTTGCCGGCTTCCATCGGGCCGCCGGAGACGAAGATGGTGGGGATGTTGAGGCGCAGCGCGGCGTTCAACATACCCGGGGTGATCTTGTCGCAGTTGGAGATGCACACTAGGGCGTCGGCAGTGTGGGCGTTGACCATGTACTCGATGGAATCGGAGATGATTTCGCGTGAAGGCAGGGAGTACAGCATGCCGCCGTGGCCCATGGCGATGCCATCGTCGACGGCAATGGTGTTGAATTCCTTGGGCACACCGCCGGCTTCGCGCACGGCATCGGCCACGATGTCACCGACGTTCTTGAGGTGGACGTGGCCGGGGACGAACTGGGTAAAGGAGTTGGCAATAGCGACGATTGGCTTGCCAAAGTCACTCTCCTTGGAGCCGGTAGCGCGCCATAGTGCGCGCGCACCGGATGCCTGGCGGCCAACAGTCGTGACTTTGGAGCGGAGCGGGTACATGGTTAATCCTTTAATTCGGGGTGTTTCTTGAGGTACTCGGCGTATTCCTCCTTGGTGAGGAGGACTTGCTGGCCATCGCGGTGGACGATGATGACCTTGTCGTCGGCGGCGTTGCGGCCTGCAGTCAATGCGTCGGGGATGCGCCCATTGGAAGCGGCGGCAAGGCGGGGGAGGGAGTTGAAGGTCACTCCCGGCAGGTTGAAGTTGTTGCCGCTTGTGGTGCGGGCGTAGGCCCGCGAGCGCTGGAAGCCGATTCCCTTGAAGTTGCCCCACTCGATGTTCTTGGGGCCGCGGAAGCCATAGGTGATGTGGATGCCCTTGCCGTCGACGGTGGTGCGTGCGCGTAGAACCCACCAGATGGCCAGCACTGGGAAGATGAGTACCCAGAAGAGGTACTTCGGGGCCCAGCCAATGCTGAGAAATGCAATGGCGGCGAGGATGCCAATGCCGAGGAGGTGTTCGCGGGTGGGCTTGAACGTTTCGGCCGTGGGGTGTTCGGCACGAGTTGATGCGTTCTGCGGATGTGAGGACGTCATAGTGGGCCATCGTAATTGACTGTGCGGCGCGGTGGCGAACCGCCCCACCTGTGCAATCTCGCAAAATGAGAAAAAGATCCCAAAAATGGGGGTAAATGCCAGCGGTGGTGTTTCTATCAGTGTACAGTTTGTCCCATGATCATTATTCGACTTCACCTCGTAGTAGTACCCGGGCGGCGCGAGCCGTAGCGAGTCCACAAGTGACGTCGACCAGCAAGCGCCCCCGTTACCTTCACACCCAGGAAGGAAAGACGGGGGCGTTACTCGTTGGATGATCTCTTCACCACCCACCCCACTGAAGGAGCACATCAACCGTGACAGCTTCCACACCGCCACAGCGGGCGCCCGAGCGCATCACGGGCGCACACGCCATTGTCCGCACCCTCGAAGATCTCGGCACCGAGCTTGTCTTCGGCATTCCGGGTGGCGCCGTGCTTCCGCTGTACGACGCCCTCTTTGAATCCACGAAGCTGCGCCACGTGCTCACCCGCCACGAGCAGGGGGCCGGCCATGCAGCCGAAGGCTACGCCCAAGCATCCGGAAAGGTCGGCGTCATGATTGCTACCTCCGGCCCGGGTGCGACCAACCTGGTGACCCCGCTGGCTGACGCCAACCTGGACTCGATTCCCGTCGTGGCAATCACGGGCCAGGTGGGCAGCTCCCTGCTGGGCACCGATGCCTTCCAAGAGGCTGATATCCGTGGCGTGACGATGCCGATTACGAAGCACAACTTCATCGTCACCAAGGCAGAAGATATCCCCGGGGCGATCGCGGCCGCCTTCCATTTGGCCGCCACTGGGCGCCCTGGGCCTGTGCTCGTGGATATTCCGAAGGACGTGCAGAACGCTTATATGGAATATTCGGGCCCAAAGATGCCGGAGCTACCGGGGTACAAGCCCACGACTACTCCGCATCCGCGCCAGATTACCCAGGCCGTTCAGCGCATTGCGCGCGCCGAGCGTCCGGTGCTCTACGTTGGCGGCGGCGTCATCAAGGCCGAGGCCTCCCGCGAGCTGCGCGAGTTCGCGGAGCTGACCGGAATCCCTGTGGTGACCACGCTCATGGCTCTCGGTGCCTTCCCGGATAATCACCCGCAGCACATGGGTATGCCCGGCATGCACGGTACCGTTCCCGCGGTGGCGGCCCTGCAGCGCGCGGACCTTATCATCGCCGTGGGCGCACGCTTCGACGACCGCGTGACCGGTGATACGGACACCTTTGCTCCCCACGCCGAGGTGATCCATGCCGACATTGACCCGGCGGAAATCGGCAAAATCCGCGAGGTGGCTGTTCCCATCGTGGGCGATGCCCGCGAGGTGCTTTTGCGACTGACCAAGGCTTATGCCAATGATGCGGAGCTGGATGCCCCGCGAATTGGTCCGTGGATGGAGTATTTGGGGAACATGCAGCGCCGCTTCCCGCGCGGCTTTGAGCCGACGTCAGATGGCCTGCTCAACCCGCAAGAGGTGATCCAAAAACTCAGCTCCATCGTTGGCCCGGAGGCTATCTACTGTGCGGGCGTGGGCCAGCACCAGATGTGGTCGGCGCAGTTCCTCGACTTTGAGCACCCCCGCAGCTGGATCAACTCCGGTGGCGCCGGCACGATGGGCTACGCCGTGCCCGCGGCGCTGGGGGCTAAGGCTGCCTGCCCGGAGCGAGAGGTCTGGGCTATCGATGGCGATGGCTGCTTCCAGATGACGAACCAGGAGCTGACCACCGCGGCCGTGGAAGGCTTTCCCATCAAGGTTGCCGTGATTAATAACGGCAACCTGGGCATGGTGCGCCAGTGGCAGACGCTCTTCTATGACAACAAGTACTCCCACACCAAGCTGCGCGAGCACGACGAGTATGTACCGGACTTCGTCAAGCTCAGCGAAGCCTTGGGCTGCGAGTCCATTCGCGTCACCACAGCAGAAGAGATCGGCCCCGCGATTGAGCGTGCGCGCTCAATTAATGACCGCCCAGTGGTTATTGACTTCATCGTGGGCCAGGATGCCCAGGTGTGGCCAATGATTGGTGGCGGTGCCTCCAATGAGGAGATCCAGTACGCCCTGGGCCTGCGCCCGCTGTTTGATGACAATGAGTCCGCGGCCGAGGAACCGGCCGACATCCACGAATCTCTCGAGGAGGCCGAAAACAATGGCTAAAGACGACATCACCCGACACATCCTCTCCGTGCGGGTTCAGGATATTGAGGGCATCATCTCCCGTGTGACCGGCATGTTCACCCGCCGTGGCTACAACCTCATCTCGCTGGTGTCCGCTCGGACCGAGACGGAAGGTATTAACCGCCTGACCATCGTCGTGGATGCCTCCGAGGTCATCATCGAGCAGGTGACGAAGCAGCTCAACAAAATCGTCCCGGTGCTCAAGGTAGTTGAGCTCGAGGAAGAGAACACGATTGCGCGCTCCATCATGTTGGTGAAGGTAGCCGCGGATAACTCTAACCGCCCTCAGGTGGTCGATGCAGTGAACATCTTCCGCGCACGCATCGTGGATGTGTCGCCGGAGTCCGTGGTCGTGGAGGCCACCGGTACCCCGGGCAAGCTGCAGGCGCTTCTCGACGTCCTCGAGCCCTTCGGTATCCGCGAGCTGGTGCAATCTGGCAACGTCGCACTGGGGCGCGGCCCGAAAGCAATGGCACCGACGAAATAAAATCCCACAAGGTGGGCAAACTGTCCCAAGGTGTGATACAAATTCAATAGGCCGAGTCACTACTGGATGCGTAGTGCGAACTAACCCAAAAGAAAAGGAACATCAAACATGGCTATTGAGACACTGTACGAATCTGATGCAGACCTGACCATCATCCAGGGCCGCAAGGTCGCCATCATCGGCTACGGCTCCCAGGGCCACGCCCACGCTATGAACCTGCGTGATTCCGGCGTTGAGGTCGCCATCGGCCTGCGCGAGGGCTCGAAGTCCCGCGAGAAGGCAGAGGAGGCTGGCTTCAAGGTTTTCAGCAACGCTGAGGCCGCCAAGTGGGCTGATGTCATCATGCTGCTGGCGCCGGATACCTCCCAGGCGACGATCTTTACAGATGATATCGAGCCGAACCTGGAGGACGGCAACGCGCTGTTCTTCGGCCACGGCCTCAACATCCACTTTGGCCTGATCAAGCCGGCGGAGAACATCACCATCGGCATGGTTGCTCCGAAGGGCCCGGGCCACCTGGTTCGCCGCCAGTTCGTCGACGGCAAGGGCGTTCCCTGCCTGATCGCCACCGAGCAGGATCCGAAGGGCGAGGGGCGCGAGCTGACCCTGTCCTATGCTGCGGCCATCGGCGGTGCCCGCGCCGGCGTTATCCCAACCACCTTCAAGGATGAGACTGAGACCGATCTCTTCGGTGAGCAGGCGGTCCTGTGCGGTGGCGTGGAGTACCTGATCATGAACGGCTTCGAGGTCCTGACTGAAGCTGGCTATGAGCCTGAGATGGCTTATTTCGAGGTCTGCCACGAGCTGAAGCTCATCGTTGACCTCATCGTTGAGGGCGGCATCAAGAACATGAACTACTCCTGTTCCGACACCGCTGAGTTCGGTGGCTACCTCTCCGGCCCGCGCGTCATCGACGCTTCCGTGAAGGAACGCATGGAGGATGTCCTCACTGATATTCAGGACGGCACCTTCGTCAAGCGCCTCGTCGCCAACGTTGAAGGCGGCAATAAGGAGCTGGAGGAGCTGCGCGCCAAGGTGAACTCCCACCCGATTGAGCAGACCGGCTCCCAGCTGCGTGATCTCATGAGCTGGGTCAAGAATCCGTTGGATGCAACTGCCTAAACTGCGCTTCGACTAAAGAATCCCGTTGGCCATTGGTCAGCGGGATTTCCTTTTGATGTGATGTTCGCACATAAACGGGCATATTCCCACATTTAGTTGTAGGCTCGGGGCCATGGGTTTCTCTACGCCAAGCTATGACCTTAATGACCTTTTCGCTCGCATCGATCGCGGTGATATTCAGCTGCCCGATTTCCAGCGCTCCTATGCCTGGGATGAAGACCGAATTCGATCGCTGATCGTCACCGTCCTGCGCGGCTACCCGCTCGGTGCATTCATGGCCTTGGATACCCGCAATGAAGCCATGCGCTTTCGGCCACGGCCTCTCGCGGGCGCGCCTAACACTGGGGTGAACCCCGGCCTGCTCCTGCTCGATGGGCAACAGAGGCTCACCACCCTGTATCACTGCTTCCGCGGTGAGGGCTTTGTGGATACCACCGATTTCCGCTCCAAGAAAGTCTCCCGCAAGTACTTCGTGGACCTGCGCAAAGCTACCTCCGAGGACATCATGCCGGATGAAGCTGTCTTCGCCATCAACCAGCACGGCGAACTGCGCTCCCACTTCGCGCCGGACATCGAGGGCACCTTGGATAGTCGCGAGGCCGCAGTGCAGGCGTGCTGCATCCCGGTTTCGGCGTTGCTGAGTGAGGAAGGCACCAGCATGCTCTTCGAGCTCGCCGCTGCCAACGATGGCGCCACCCGTGACGTCGTCGCTGCCTTCAATAACCGGATTCTACGGCCCCTGTCCGGCTACACGGTGCCGATGATTCGCCTCTCCCGCGAGACGGCGAGCTCGGGAATTGGCTCCATTTTCGCTCAGGCCAACTCGGCCGGTTTGCAGATGGACGTCTTCGATCTCCTGACGGCTGTCTTTGCCTCTGAAGATCCGGACTTTCACCTGGCGGAGGATTGGGCAGGCGTCGAGAAGCAGCTGCGTGCCTTCCCTGCGCTCGACGGCATCGGCCGCAACGAGTTCCTTTCGGCAGTATCGCTGCTGGTGTCCGGGGAGAAGGGGAACGCTGGCGGCCAGCGCGAAGATATCTTGCAGCTGTCACTGAATGAGTACCGCAAGGCCTCGCAAACCCTGGTGATTACTTTCCGTGAGGTCGCTGAGTTCTTGGCCGAGCGCTGCATTCTCTCCCTTGAGCAGGTGCCTTATTCCGAGCAGATCATTCCGCTGGCTGTCATCCTTGCGCGCCTGGCAGATAAGAAGGGCGTGCTGTCCAGCCAGGACGCATGGGACCGCCTCAACCAGTGGTTCTGGAGCGGCGTCTTTGGTGAGCTTTATGGCTCTTCTGCAGTGAGGCTGCGCGCTGCGCGTGATGTCGATGAGGTCACCGCTTGGGTCGCGGGTGAGACCGAGGATGTCCCGAAGACTGTGCGCGATGCCTCCTTCCGCGAGTCCCGCTTGTTGTCTGTGGGGGAGCACGACGGGGTGTGGCACGGCCTCTATGCTCTGCTCATGGCACGCGGCGCGAAGGACTGGCGTACCGGCCGCCCGTTCAACCGCCACAGCTTCGAGGAGCTGCAACCAGGCTTCTTCCCGGTCTTCCCGCTTCGTTGGTGTGAGCGCCACGGCGTCAGCGGTGTACTGGCTAATTCCGTGCTCAACCGCACGCCGATGGGCAAGCGCACCGAGGTTGTCCTCGACGGGCACTCGCCGGAGCGCTACCTGCCGCGCGTGCAGTCGAAGTCGATTATGGAAGACGCCGAGTTCGACAGCGTGCTGGCCTCCCATGACTTAGAGCCGGAGCTGCTGACCGCGAAGACTGCGCATCAGTTCTTCGCCGATCGCCGCGAGCGCTTCGTGGGCATCGTTGAGTACGCGCTCAACAAGAAGGTTGTGCGCGACGTGGATGAGGCGAACCTTTCCGGCGGCGAAGAGGGCCCGCAGGCCTTTGCACGTTAAGGTGTCGTCGCCGGGCGCGCTGCGGGCCGTGCCTGTAGCGCTGCTGCTGGGCATGAGCGCGCTTGCGGCCGTGGGCTGCTCCTCGCTTGGGCGCGGTGAGCCAATCCTGACGCAGGACATCACCGCCCGCCCTGAGGTGGAGATTGACCTAGCCCGCGCGAGCGAAGAAAACCGTCTGCGGCTCATCGACCCGCAATTCGCCAACGAGGTTACGGTGGTTGAGGACCGCTGGGGAATTGACTCCGCGCGCTTGTTCTTCAAGGAAAGCAATACGCTGATCTTGGCCGAAGACTCAGATGCCGCTGCCCTGCGGGCCGCGACGCTGAGCGTATCGCAGCGCGTGCCAATGGTGACCTACGATTCATCGATTCGCCCGCAGATCTCGCAGCTGCTTACCGACCTTGACGTTGACCAGATCCTCGTCATCGGGGATGTCCCATGGGCTAGCCACAATGGCGAACGCGAAGTGGTGCACGATCCGGGAAACACCAAGGCGCTGGGGGAGTACACCGCATTCCGCTTTGAATCCAAGGTGGTGGTGAATCGCGAACGCATGGTGGACAGCATCACGCGCCTAGATTCTTCGACCAAGACGGAGTTGAAGGCCGCGTGGGAACCCCTGCCGCAGCACCTTACGAAGGAAAAGATGCCAGCGATTCCTGCCCAGGCGCGCCGTGATGCGCAGATGGCACCGGTGATCGTGGCGACGAAGGACAGCCCTTTAGCAAACGTGGTGAACGCCACCGCGTATGGCGGTACGGTGTTCGTGATGGCGCAACCGGATCCGACGGCAACGAAAGCCGGCGCGGCGATTACTGCGGGGTTGGCGGATGGCCCGATCGTGGCCCTCGGGCCGGAATTCGGTTCAGTGACAGAATTCACGCATAAAATCGCTCAGGGCTGGAAAGAATAAACTACACTTCTCGGCATCCACATTTCAGACTAGTGAAGGAAGTTATGTCGAAGCCGGTCGTACTTATCGCCGATAAGCTTGCAGAATCCACCGTCGATGCTCTCGGGGACACAGTTGAGGTCTGCTGGGTTGACGGCCCCAACCGCGCGGAGCTGCTTGCCGCGGTGCCGGAGGCAGACGCCCTCCTCGTCCGCTCCGCTACGACCGTGGACGCGGAGGTGTTGACCGCAGCGAAGAACCTGAAGATTGTGGGGCGTGCCGGCGTCGGCCTGGACAACGTTGATATCCCCGCTGCTACCGAGCGTGGCGTCATGGTTGTCAACGCGCCGACCTCCAACATCCACTCCGCCTGCGAACAGGCGATCGCGCTGCTTCTCGCCACCGCACGCCAGGTTCCGGCGGCGGATCAGTCCCTGCGCCAAGGTGAGTGGAAGCGTTCCTCCTTCAAAGGCGTTGAGGTATACGGCAAGACCATCGGCATCGTGGGTTTCGGCCACATCGGCCAGCTCTTTGCCCAGCGCCTGCTGGCATTTGAGACCACCGTCATCGCGCACGACCCTTATGCCAACCCGGCCCGTGCGGCAGCGCTGGGTGTGGAATTGGTGCCCCTTGAGGAACTCATGTCTCGCGCTGACTTCGTGACCATTCACCTGCCCAAGACCCCGGAGACCGCCGGTATGTTTGACGCCGAGCTCCTGGCGCAGGCCAAGAAGGGGCAGATCATTATCAACGCTGCCCGCGGCGGCCTCGTGGATGAGGCAGCCTTGGCTGCTTCGATCAAATCCGGTCACCACCGCGGCGCCGGCTTCGATGTTTATGCCTCCGAGCCGTGCACGGATTCCCCACTCTTCGAGCTTCCGCAAGTTACCGTATCCCCGCACCTTGGCGCGTCTACGGTCGAGGCTCAGGACCGCGCGGGTACCGATGTGGCTGCCTCCGTGCTCAAGGCACTGGCCGGCGAATTCGTTGCCGATGCCGTCAACGTCGAAGGCGGCCGTGTCGGCGAAGAGGTTGCCGGCTGGTTGGATCTGACACGCAAGCTGGGCCTCGTCGCAGGCAACCTGTTGGACGCTGCGCCGGTTGCCGTCGAAGTGGAGGCTTGCGGCGAGCTGGCCAACGAGGATGTTTCGGCTCTTGGTTTGTCCGCTGCTCGCGGGCTGTTTTCTGGCGTGGTCTCGGAGACCGTTACTTTTGTGAACGCGATGCAGATCGCCGAAAGCCGCGGCGTGAGCGTGGACGTCAAGACCAACGTGGAATCGAAGGGGCACCGCTCCTCCGTGAGGGTTAAGGTTATCGGCCCCGACGGCTTGGTTTCGCAGCTCACTGGTGCCCTGACTGGCATCGACGGCGTCGAAAAGATCATCCGCATCAATGGCCGTGGCGTCGACATGCGCGCAACGGGCCGCAATCTCTTCTTCTCCTACAAGGATGCCCCGGGTGCCTTGGGCACTGTGGGCACGAAGCTTGGCGCTGCCGGCATCAACATTGTGGCGGCTGCATTGACCCAGGGCAAGGATGTCTCCGATGCAGTCCTTATCTTGCGAGTTGAGCGCGAGGTACCGGAGGAGCTTGTCGAGGAAATCAACGCGGCGCTGGGTGCTACCTGCCGCCAGCTTGATTTGGATGCCTAGTCTGGACAGCTGAACCTTTCATCCCAGCCCCCCGTGAAGGACCGAGAACGGTTCTTTGCGGGGTTTCGCCGCCCTCAAGGCAGAGGGGGTGGTACTCTCACATATATCCAATATGTGAGAAAGGAATCCCACAAAATGAAACTGGCAGTGATTGGCGGCGATGGAATCGGTCCCGAGGTAACCGCGGAAGCACTCAAGGTCCTGCGCGCGGTACGCCAGGATGTCGAGGTAACGGACTATGACCTCGGTGCCCGACGCTACCTGCGCAACGGGGAGCTGCTTACCGACGCCGACCTGGCCTCCCTGCGCGAACACGACGCCATCCTGCTCGGCGCCATTGGTGCGCCCGATGAGGTCCCGCCCGGTGTGCTTGAGCGCGGCTTGCTGCTGAAGATGCGTTTCGCCCTGGACCATCACGTCAACCTGCGCCCCTCCAAGCTGTACCCGACGTCCACCTCTCCGCTGGCAAACCCGGGCGATATCGACTTTGTCGTCGTCCGTGAGGGCACCGAAGGTCTGTACTGCGGAAACGGCGGCACGCTGCGCGAAGGTACCGAACACGAGGTGGCCTCGGAGGTCTCCCAGAACACGCGCTTCGGCGTTGAACGCGTGGTGCGTGATGCCTTTCAGCGTGCGATGGGCCGCCGCAAGCACGTGACTTTGGTGCACAAGACCAATGTCCTTGTTAATGCCGGTGGCCTCTGGCAGCGCACGGTGGACGAGGTTGCGAAGGAATTCCCCGAGGTCACCGTAGATTACAACCACATCGATGCCGCAACGATCTACATGGTCACCGACCCAGCGCGCTATGACGTCATCGTGACCGACAACCTCTTCGGCGACATCCTGACCGACTTGGCGGGTGCAGTTACCGGCGGTATTGGTCTGGCTGCCTCCGGCAACATCGATGCCTCCGGCGCTAACCCCTCCATGTTCGAGCCGGTCCACGGCTCCGCCCCGGATATCGCAGGCAAGGGCAACGCGGATCCCACCGCGGCGATCCTGTCGGCGGCCATGCTGTTGCGCCACCTCGGGGATGAGGAGAACACCGTGCGCATCGAGGAGGCCGTGGCTGCCGACGTCTCCTCCCGCGGCGACGCACCGGCGGGCACCACCGAAATTGGTGATCGAATCGCCTCCGCGCTCAGCGCCTAGCCCTGTATGGTTGGCGCATGAGCGTCGAAATAGACGAGGTCTCCAGCTTCCTGGCCAAGAATGAGCCTTTCTCCCACCTGCCGGAGGAAGAGCTTAACGCGCTGTCCTCACAATTGAGCATGATCTACCTGCGCCGAGGGGATATCCCTATCAAGCTGGGGCAAGAGAATGCCAACCTCCACATCATCCGCACCGGGGCGATTGATGTGTTGGGGGAGGACGGCATGCTGCTAGACCGCCGCGAATCCGGGCTCACCTTCGGTTATTCCACGTTGCAGGGGGAGCCGCACTCCGCTTATGAGATGGTCGCGGTAGAGGACAGCCTCGTCTTCACCCTGGCGCAGGAGGACTTCACCGAGTTGTCCCGCCGCAACCCCGACATTGCGCGTTTCTTTTCAGCGCAGTCTCGCCGGATCCGCGCCGCAGCACGCGAGCTGTCTGAATCCACTTCGACCGACGTTTTACGCACGCCGCTGCGAGAGCTCACTCGTACCGACATATTGACTGCGCCGGCTGCCACCACCATCCGTGAAGCCGCGATGCTGATGACGGACCGCGGCGTGTCCTCACTGCTCGTTGTTACACCGGGTTCAGGTTCAGCCAAGCGTCTTGCCGGCATTGTGACCGACCGTGATCTGCGCACCCGCGTGCTCGCCGCGGAGCGTGACCCTGCTGAATCGGTGGAGGAGATCATGACGCCTCAGCCCCTCACGGTATCGGCAGATGCCCCCGCTATGGAGGCTCTGCTGCACATGGCGGAGCGCGGAATCCACCACCTGCCGGTGGTTAAAGAAGGCACCCTGCAGGGGATTGTTACGCAGTCGGACGTTACCCGGCTGCTGCACAATGATCCGGTCTACCTTGCGGCGGATCTTTCACGGCGCTCCAGTGTTGCGGAGCTGAATGGTGCCTTCAACGAGGCCACGCGCCTGGCCGGGCGCTTCGTGGAACGTGGCTCGACACCGGCGGAAGCCTCGAGCTTGGTCACGCTTGCCGCCGATGCTGTGGCACGGCGCCTGTGTACGCTCGCGGAGGAGGAACTTGGTCCTCCGCCTGTGGAGTATGCCTTCGTGGCCGTGGGGTCGCAGGGGCGGCGCGAGATGGCGCTGGCCTCGGATCAGGATAATGCGCTCGTCCTCGCGGATGATTATGATGCCAGCGCGCACGGCGAGTATTTCGCACGGTTTAGTACCTTCGTGTGCCAGGGCCTTGCCGCCGCCGGTCAGGCTCTGTGCCCAGGTGACATGATGGCCATGAACGCCGAGTGGCGGATGACGCGCTCCCAATGGATCGACACCTTCCGCAAATGGATCCGGGACCCCCAACCGGAGGCGCTGCTCAACGCCCAGATTTTCTTCGACTTCCGCGTGCTCTACGGAAGCGAGGAGCTGGCCCGTGAGGTCCACACTGCCGCCGTGGAGATGGGCAAGGGCGCGACGCGCCTGCACGCTCACCTGGCTAGCCTGGCCGCGCGCCGCGAGCCGCCGCTGACGCTCTTCCGCGGACTCGTGGTGGAGCGCGATGGCGATTATGCACATACCCTCGACATCAAAAAGGGAGGCACCGCGGGTATTGTCCAGATGGCCCGGCTCTTCGCTTTAGCATCCGGCTCCACGGTTGTGGACACCCGCCAGCGCCTAAGTGAAGCCGCCGGGAACGCGGTGAGCCGCCGCGGTGCACAGGAGCTTCTCGACGCCTTCGACTACCTCCGATCTCTTTCCTTCGAGCACCAAGCCCGACAGTTGCGGGAAGGGCACAAGCCGGACTACCACATTGACCCCAAGAGCTTGGGGCGGATGGACCGCGAGCACCTGCGTGATGCTTTCCGTGCGATCAAATCCATGCAGAACGCGCTTGCCACCAAGTACCCGGTGAGGAGTATCTAGATGTGGAGCCGGTGGAGCCGCCGCGCGGATTGGGGCGCGCCTGCACGAAGCACCCCGCTCGATGAGCTGGGATTGCTCACCGTAGATATGGAGACCACGAGTCTTGATCCGCGCACAGGAAAGATTGTTTCTATCGGGTGGGTACCGGTGAACGGCGGTGTTATCGACCTATCTGGCGCCGGCTATACCGTGGTGCGCGGCGCGAAGGTGGCCGAAGATGCACATGTCCACCTGCTGACGCAGGAGGTTATTGATGCCGGCGAGGAACGCGAAGTGGCAATGAAACAGTTGCGAAAGGCCCTGAACGGCCGAGCGCTACTCGCTCACTTCGCACCTGTGGAGGTGGGTTTTATAGAAGCGGCTTCCAAAGAGATATTTGGTCAGGTCCCTCGGCTGAGCGTGGTTGATACCTTTGCTATCGAGCGGCGCCACATGGAACGTATGGGCACTTATCCTCGCGGCGAGGACCTGCGGCTTCCCCGAGTACGCGCAAGATACGGTTTGCCGCGCTATGGCAATCACAACGCGCTGAGTGATGCTTTGGCCTGCGCTGAGCTATATCTGGCGCAGCGGGGGAGCACGCGGGCGGTGACCTTGGGGGACGTCGCCAAGCGCTAGGCGGCCGAGCGGGCTCAGTTCCACAAGTTGGACGCCTGCAGTATCATCGCGTTCTTTGCAAGCTTTACACCTAGCCCCTGAACGCGAGTGAAAAACCCTTGCGAGTAGTATGGCCGTCATGCGTTTAGGACGAATTGCTCACACCGAAGGTATTTGTTTCGCCATCATTGATGGTCCCGCCGACGCCCCGCTTGACCAGCTGGTGGCCAAGGAAATCTCCGGCACCCCGTTTACCCCGCCGGAGCCAACTGGCCGCGAGTGGCCGCTGAGCGAGGTGCGCTTGCTGGCGCCGACCCTGCCCACCAAGGTCGTGGCGCTTGGCCGAAACTACGCCGACCACGTGGCTGAGGTCTTCAAGGAATCCGCGGAGCACCTGCCGCCGACGATCTTTATTAAGCCCTCCACCGCGGTCATTGGCCCTGGTGCCCCCATCAAGATCCCGGAGTTCGCCACCAACGTGGAGTTCGAGGGAGAGCTCGCGGTGGTGATCTCAAAGGTCTCGAAGAATATTGATCCGGAGAAGTGGCGGGATCACGTCGTTGGCTACACCATCTGCAACGACGTTTCTTCGCGCGACCTGCAGTTCCAGGATGGCCAGTGGGCACGTGCGAAGGGCATTGACACCTTCTGCCCGCTGGGCCCGTGGATTGAGACGGACCTGGACTGCATCGACCTTGATGACCAGAAGATCAACGCTTACCTGACCCACGATGGCAAGCGCGAGCAAAAGCAGGATTCCAACACCGACCAGATGATCGTGAAGATGGGCGGCATCATCGCGGAGATCTCGCAGTCGTACACTCTTCTGCCCGGCGATGTCATCACCACAGGTTCCCCGGCTGGTACGGCGCCGATGGTGCCGGGCGATACCATCGAAATTGAGATCCCCGGCGTGGGCAGCCTGACCAACCCGATTGAGCGCGCCTAAAGGCCGCTCTAGAGGCCGAGTGCTTTGAGAATGGTGCGTAACTTCGCCGTGGTTTCCTGAAGCTCGGCCGTTGGGTCGGAATCCACGACGATTCCGCCGCCCGCCCACGCGCGGGCGGAGAGTCCATCGCCGGCCACCTCGGCGCAGCGGATGGCCACCATGTATTCGCCGTCGCCGGAGTCATCACACCAACCCACTGCACCGGCGTAGAAGCCGCGGTCAGCCTCGGCGGTTTCGATCAGCGCTTGCGCGGCTTCCGTGGGGGTGCCGCAGATGGCGGGGGTGGGGTAGATCAGCTCGGCTAGTTCGAGTGCCGTGAAGTTCGAATCCTTCAGTGTTCCCGCAATCGGGGTTCCCAGATGCCACATCTCGTTCGTGGAGGTCAGCTGCGGGGTGGTGGGGGCGTCGAGAGTACTGCACAGCGGCTGCAGGATGCGGCGGATGTGGTCCACGACGAAGGCATGCTCGCGCAGATCCTTGCCTGAGTTTTGGAGGTCTTGACCGGCCTTGATGTCGCGTGCCTTATCGGCCTGGCGGGGCGCCGAGCCAGCTAGGGGGAAGGCCGTAACCGTTGAGCCTTGCTTCTTAATCAACACTTCCGGGGAGGAGCCCACGAGCATAGAACCCGGGCGCCCCGCCGGCGAGAGGTCGGCGATGAAGCCATCGCGGTGCGAGGATAGATCGATCAACCGCGCGGCCACGAGGAGCGGATCCACCGGAGCATTGAACTCAATGTCAACGGCGCGAGCAAGAACCACCTTGTCCAGTTTGGAGGCTTCGATCGTAGCGATGGCGGCCTCAATGCGGCGCAGGTGCTCTTCCGGCTCCGGATCAAAACCGGTCACGCGCGCATTGAGCTTGCCGCTGCGGTAGTAGGCATGGGGCTCAAGAGGCCCGTCCTCACGAATGATGCTGCGCGGCACGGTGAGCGCAGCTGGATCACCCTTGTGAAAGGGAAGTGCGCCGACGACCATGGGCGCGCTGCCGGCACGTAGTGCGGACACTGCATCATCGACAGCGCTAAAGGTGGTGGTTGAACCTTGGGTACGCACAGACCCCGTCGCGCGGGACAGGAGGAAGTCGGGGGCGGTAGAGGGTCTGTTTTCACACATAAGGAATAACTCTAGTTCCTTCCGCTGCTAGCGCCGAAACCAGATCCCTTGCTTTTGTGATATGACCGGTATCGAGGTGCTAGTCGCGATTGCGCGGGCGGAAGAACTGCACGGCAACAAACAGCCCGATACCAAGTAGCAGGGCCAGGGAGCCCATGCCTGCGAGAAAGCCTGCCCAGAAGCCGACCATCGGGGCTCCATAGCTCATGGCCTGGATGTTTTCGGCGTCAGCATAGTCTTCGTTGGAGTCGGACGCAGAGTGCTGTTGCTGTGCTTCCTGCTTTGCGCCGCGTTCCCGGTTGGCAGCGGTGTTGCGCGTGGAGCCTTTTTCTCCTGAGGAAGCAGTGCTTTGCGACGCCCCACGGTGTGCCGAATCTCTCTGTCCTTGCGCTGTGTGGGCTACACCGTTCTGTGCCGAGTTCTGGGACTGCGACACTGAGCGCTGGCCATCAGCTGGGCGTTCAGTACTGGGCTCTTTAGACGTTGGTGATGTTCCCGGTTGTGCTTTACTGCGTGCACTCGGACGCGTGGAGTGCCGCGAATCCTGAGCCCGACTTGTTTCGGAGGGCTTTCCACCGTTGAGGAGGGTATCTGCCTCCTTGAGTGTTTTGTCCATAGTCTTATCCAACTGTGCGATGGACTTGGAGGTGTCATTGATGTCCTTGGCCAGTTGCTGCGGCCGGTTCTTCGGGCTGCCCGAGCCAGCATTGTCGCCTTCGCTGGAGTCCCACTCCAATTCGCAGATGTCGGAGGCATCGGCGTCGCCGACCAAGAACGGTACGTCGATGGAGTGCTCGGAGCCATCGTTGAGCGTGAACGTGAAGGTAGCGGCGTATGCTCCCGGTTCGGTGAAGATTATCCCGGTGTGGCTGTGGAAGTGATCGGGGTAGTCCCAAGTGATATCCGGGTTATCTGAATCAAAGAGCACGGTGGGCGCAGCGCCCAAGGTGTTCTGGAAGCCCACCATGCGTCCGCCTTCCGGGCCGCTGTGCAGCGTTAAGGACAAGGTGGCATCGGCCGCAGTGCTCTCATCGAGGTAGCTGGTGTTGAACCCCACCCAGGGGATGTTGGGATCTTGGGTTTGGGGGATCTGCCAACCGCTCGATGGGATATCGCTGCCCGCTGATTCATCGAAAGCGGCGTTGCTACCGACTTCTACGTAGAACTCCCCGGAGGCATAGTCCTTACCGGATTCATCATCGCGGGCTATAAAAGAAAGGTCCCCAGAGTCACCAACCAGGGCGAGGTCTTGGTGCCCGCGGGTAAAGGCGTGCAGGGAGTCGGCATCGCAGGAGGCCTCGCTCGCGTGCTCTTCGGCGAGGGCTGGCGGTGCAGCGGCCACCAAGGGCGGGGTACTGAGAGCTAGTGCAGCGACAGCGGTCAGGGTAAGCGGGCGGAAGCTCATACGTGTCATATGGAAAGAGTTCATGCGGACAAGGTCTCCTTCGAGGTGTGTGATTGCGAGGTGGATGCCGCGTCGCGGCGGGAATGCAGTAGAGGGGAGAGTGCCCACGCCACAAGGAAGCAGGCGGTAAGCAGCAGCACGATGGTTGCGCCGGCGGGAAGATCGATGGCCCATGCGAGGTAGATTCCGAAGAAACTGCCCAGCGAACCGATCACCGCGGAGGCGACCATCATTGACCCCAGCGAGTCACAAAGCAGCCTGGCGGTCGCGGCTGGGGTGATGAGGAGGGCCAGGACGAGGACGTTGCCGATGGTTCCCACGGAGATAACCACCGCGCCCGTGACGCAAAGGTAAAGCACGATGTCTAGGACAAAGACGGGAAGCCCCATGGCACGGGCAGTCTCTTTGTCTAGGCAGGTGGCTGTGAGCTGGGGGCCGAGGAGCAATACTGTGGCCACGATAAGCACCGAGACGGTGAACGCGGTGTAGAGATCTGCGTGGGAGACGCCCGTCAGCGAGCCGAAAAGAAAGCTGGTGAGCGAAGCCGTGTAACCCTCCACGCGTGAGATGATCACCATGCCGAGCGCAAAGGAAGCGGCAAAGAAGATGCCGATGACGGAATCTTCGCGCACAGTTCGCCGCTGGGAGAAGCACGCGATGAGCACGGCCACCGCGCAACCCGCCACGGCGCCGCCCAGCAGTACTGACCCGTGAAGTGCGAAGGCGACGGCCAGTCCCGGGAACACTGCGTGGGACACTGCATCGCCGATGAAGGCCATTCCACGCAGCACGACGTAGCACCCCACCACGCCGCACACGATTGCGGCGAGGAGGGAGATCCCTACTGCGCGGGCGAGGAAGTCCAAGTGCGGGTTGGTGAGGTCTTGGAAGAACTCAACTAGCGAGATGTCGATCATGCCGCCACCCCAATCGCGGAGAGCAGGGGCGAGGAGGCTGAGACTCCGAAGGTGGTGCTCCAAGGCTGTGGGGTTAAGCGCAGGGTTTCCGCTGGGCCGTCAGCGATGATGCCCCGGTTGAAGAGCACAAGCCGTGAGCAGGAATGTGCGGCCTCTGAGAGGTTGTGCGTGGACATGACAACGCTGGTGCCATCTGTAGTGAGCTTGTCAAAAAGAAGCAAGAGCTCCTCGGTATTGGGGGCGTCGAGGCCGGTGAAAGGTTCGTCGAGAAGCAGCACCTCTGGTTCGCAAGCTAAGGCGCGGGCGATGAGGACGCGCTGGCGTTGCCCGCCGGAAAGCTGGGCTATAGGACGCCGTGCGAATTCTTCCAGGTTGGTCAGCTCGATGGCCCGCCGCGCGGCCTCCTTATCGGAGCGCCCTGGGCGCCGGAACCACCCCACTAGTCCAGTGCGCCCACTCAGCACCGCCTTGGCCACGCTGATGGGGAAGTCCCACTCTACGTCGTGGCGCTGCGGGACATAGCCAAGCGAGGTGGTCACGTCGATGGTCCCGGTAAAGGGCACGAGGCCTAAGACAGCGCGCATGAGCGTGGTTTTGCCAGCGCCGTTCGGACCGAGGAGCCCGATAAACTCGCCAGGGTTAACAGAAAAGCTTGCCCCGTCGATGACGCGGCGGCCGGACAGCGATACGGACAGATCGTTTACCGTAATGAAGGGATTAGCCACGCCGCCCACCCTTCGCGCGCACGACGGCGATGATGGCACCGATGAGCACGAGGACGCCTACGCCCGCGAGCGCCCAGATCCACGTGGGCACCGACGCCGACATAGAGCCGGACGTGGCGGAGGACTCGGCATTGGGGTCCCATTCCACGGCCTGTGCTTGCGCAACGTCGGCGTCATCGCCCACAGCGAAGGTCAAGGTGGCTTCGGCAGCTACCTCTTTTCCGGCGCTTTCTCCTGCGCCCTCGCCGCTCATGCGGACCCGGATCTGGTGAATGCCGGGCTCGGTGAACACCCAATTGGCGTGGGTATGAGTGCCCAAGTCCACCCAGAAGCCTTCTGAGTCCCCGGTTGCTGTAGACCACAGCAGCTGAGGTTCTTCGAAGCCGCCGTTTTGCAGGAAGAGGGAGAACTCACCCGGGCCTTGGTGCCCGAGGAACTCCATTGTCACTCCTCGCTCAACGTTGTCTGCCAATGAGGGAGCTTGGGTATTCCAGCCCAACCACGGAACGTCAGCCTGCTCCGTTTGCGGTACGACCCACACCTGCGAGCCAGGTTCTGCGCCAACGAAGGAGAATGCCTTGTCCTCCGGCAGAGTCAACAGGGCGTTGTCACCCACCTGGAAGACCACATCCTCGGGCTGGCGCCACACGGGTGTTTCAGCCGAATCATCGCGAGCGAGGAACTCAGCTTGGCCTTCGGAGAGCAGGAGCCCTAGGTCGACGTGGCCGTGATCGATGGTGGCAGCCGTTCCAGGCGCGGCTACCTCTTCGTTAGAGCTGACCACCTGGGCGAGATCTCCGGCGAAGGCAGCTGCCGGTGCGAAAGCCAAGGCCGCGGCGGTAAGCGTTGCCGCAAGCGGCATAGTGACGGTTCGGATGGTGAGTTTAGACATGAGATTCCTTTGTTGTGTTGCTGAGACAGCGGTTGAGTGAGTGCGCGTTGAAGCGCAAGAGGTCGAGATACGTCGGAACGGCGTCATCAAGCGTGTCGCCGTAAATCGGGCATACAGCCACTCCGAGGGAATCGGCGGCTTCGCGGATGACATCCGCGCTGGCTTGTTGCGTCGGTTCCACGAATACGGCGGGAAGCTGGAGGTTCTCCAAGGTGCGGCGCAGAGCGATGACATCGCGCGGCGAGGGCTCGATGGCCGGGTTTGGAGTAACGAAGCCCGCGATATCAATGCCGTAGCCTTGCTCCAAGTAGGCATAGCCGTGATGCGGCGTAACCAGGTGGCGGTTGCGCTCCGGGATGGCGGAGATGAGCCGTCTTACTTCGGCATCGGCTTCCCGCAACTGCGTGATGTAGTCCTGTGCGCGGGCACGGTAATCCGCGCCGTGCGAGGGGTCCGCCTGGGCAAGCTGTTCAGCGATGACCTCGGTAAAACTGACAACGTTAGCGGCGTTATGCCACAGGTGCGGGTCCACCTCACCGTGAATGTGCTTTCCTAACACCGCCTGCGGCAGGAGATAGGTTTCATCGCCTGGACGGCCTAAGAAACGGTAGGAGGGATCCGGCGGGATCTCCTGCAGCGCGGAGTTAGGGACGCGCAACACCGTGGTCTTCGGATCAAAACGCTCGCCTTGGTCCTCCAAGTCGAGTTTTCCTGTAGCCATGTCAGCGGTGATATCCACGTGACCCGCATCGAGCTCGCGCATCCCCTCAGGTGCGCTTACGCCCACGGCCACTGTGAACTCCTGAGGGGAGCCGTCGTTAGCACCAAAACTCATCCTGTAGATACCGGGCCTGCTAAAAGCCCAGGACACGTGCGTGTGGGCGTTGGCTGGCAGCGTCGTGGAATCCTCGCGCGGATCTATCCCATCGGCGGTGTTAAAAAGGACCTCTGGCGTACCGAATGTAGAGACCACGTAGGCGGCGGCATCGCCCGGGCCTTCTGCGTCGATCAGGCGCAGGTCGACGCTTGAGGTCCCCGGGGGCGCGTTGCGCACGCGCAACCCCAGCCACACGGCGTCGAGCGCGATGTTCTCCACCAGCGGGACCAGCTTCGCTCCACGCGTGGAGGCCTGATCCGCCACTTCGGTGACGGGCACATCCGACGACTCCTTCATGGACTTCAGCAGATTCTGTGGCTCGAGAAGAAACCCGTTGGACAGTAGTACGTCTGCGTTTGCGATGTCCCTCACCGAGCGCAGGCTCGGTTCAAAGGTATGGGGATCCTTTCCCGCGGGGATCAGGGTCGTCACCGTGGCGTCATGTCCGGCCACATGCTTGGCGACGTCCCCCAGTATCGGTGTCGTCGCCACCACCTTCACCTTTGCATCGTCTCCGCTGGCAGTGCTCGCGCAGCCACTCAGCGCTGAGGCGCCGAGAGAGATGGCGGAAAGAATCGCGGTGCACGCCATCCGAGTGCGTACTTTCCGAGGCATCAGTCGCGGCCCTTCAGCAGCGCGAGGCGCGCTAGCGCCAGGCCCAGCACAAGCATTCCCAGGCCGAGGATGCCGATGCCCCACGGCAACAGGTTTTGCCCACTGTCGTAGTAGCCGGCCGCAGCCACCGTGTCCACATTCTCCCCGTCCGCAGTTTCGGCGGATCGGTGAGAAGGCTTGCGCTCCTTCCTTTCCCCGCGAGCTGTGCGGTCTTTACGCTCCTTGTTGTGGGCCTGTTGTTTGGTGTTTTTGGCACCGGCAGCGGGGGCCGAACCGCGGGCAGCGCCTCCATGGCTTCCGGCTCCGGTGCTTCCAGCGTGAGAGCGTGAGCCGGAGTTGGAGGAAGCAGGTTGCTCAGGGGAGGCGGCACCTTGCGCTGCCTCGTGGTCATCGTCGGCACCGTCAGTGCCATCATCGACGCTGGATTCCTCGTCCCCGGAATCCTGGGGAGCGGCTTCGCCGTCGCCGACGTCCCAGGTATAGGTGACCTGATTACTCGTGTCGCCGTTGGATTCAGCCTGAACAGTCATGGTGTACGTACCCGGTTCGCTAAACGCCCAATTGACGTGTCGGTGCGCCGGGTAAGCCTGATTGATGACGTCACCGGATACCAAGTCGAGCTCGCCGGCGTTCGTGACCGGTTGAATATCGCCAAAGCCTGCGGTTTCGAAGATGAAGATGTCACCGGGCCCGGTGACCTCAACAAATTCGAAGTTCACGTCCTTATATCCAGCAGATTGGGCCGCTTGCGTATCCCAACCCGGCCACAGGAGTGAGCTGTCCTGGGTCTGGGGGAGGTAGTACGTCGGTGTGCCGATGCCATCGATGCGCTCGGTCGCCTCGCTCCATGCCTCCTCAGCCACCTTGAGGGTGACATCGTTACCGGGCCTGATGACGCCACTACCAGTGACGTCTTCCTTCATCGACAACGTCAGCTGACCACCCGGCGCGGAGACATAGAAGGCATCCACGTGCCCAGAATCTATAAGCTCGTCTTCGGCGCGGGCAGTCGCTGGAAGGCCAAGGACGGACACGAGAAGTGCCACGGCGATGGCGCACACGGCGGCATTGAATGTTTTCAGCGGTGCGGAATGCAATCGAAGTGTGTCCTTTCTAGCGGTGAAGCAGACCGTTGAAGCGGGCCTCAATCTGGGCTCTGTGGTCGTTGTAGAAATTGAAGAGGCGTTGGAAAATGAGGGCCACGACGGCCGGAAGCACTAATCCCCACAGGCTGTCGAGCTTGGGCTTAGAGGACGTCATCCCCTTATCTCCACTGGGTTTCGTGTTTCCTGGCTTCTTACCGCCGGGTGTGTTGGTGCCTTCGCCTTCGCTTCCTTCCTTGGAGCTTGCGCAGTCCTTGATTGCGGCGTCGCCAGCCGCGACGGTGAGCACCTGGGGTTCGGAAGAAATCTCTTTGCCATCGGCGGTGGTGGCCGTATAGCTGACTTCGAGCTTGTAGATTCCCGGCTTGGTAAACACCCAATTGCTGTGGGTATGCGAGGCAAAAGTGGTCTCGATGGACAAGTCTCCTGCGGCTGAGTTGATCAGCGGGGTAAAACCTTTGCCTAATCCTTCAGTGGTGAAGAGCCCAATTTCTGCGCCTTCAGGCTTCTCGACGGGCTTGATATTGAGCATGACCTTGCCGTCTTTGTAGTCCTTGTAGTTGAGAGCTTGGGTGTTATATCCCGGCCAGATGATGCTCTGCTCTTGAGTCTGGGGGAGGAGGAAGAATTTCTCCTTGCCCAGGTAGTCGAATTCCTTGCCGTTGAGCGCGGCGGGGCGGGAGCGCAGTGCGTTGTCGTGTACTGCGAGGGCGACGTCGTCAAGCGGGCGCTCAACGGTCTTCTTATCCACGATGGCCGTTTCATCCTTGAGGCGGGTGAGAAACTTATCGCCGTCACGGGATACCGCAATATCGACGTGTCCGTGGTCGAGCACTGCCTTGTCGGCGCAGACACCGGTGTTGTCGCCGGGTTCGGGCTGAGGAGTGTTATCTGGGGCTGGCGCAGGAGCCTGAGCCCCAGCGCCGAGTTTGCCCACGCGCTCGTACGTTTTTCCGAAAGCGAAATTGTCGGTCAGCGTGATGCTGCCGGAGTCTTGCGTGATGCTTGGGTGCGGAAGAATATCGAGGCGCACGGTATTGCCGTTGAAGTTTGCATCGGCACCGACGACAAATTCCGCGCGGCCGCGGGTGATAGTGCCGTCGAAATCGATGTCCGGAAGCGAGCTTCCCTTACTAAAGAAGCCACCGTGCACGTAGCCTTCTAGGTTTTTATCGGCTGCCTCCAGGATGATGCGGGTGGCGTCTTCGCCCTCCGGAACGGCGCGCGCGGACAGTCCCGTGTCAGATAGCGAAACCTCTTCTCCGGAGAAGAGTTGACGGGGGTTGGTCGTCTCCTCCCAGGACTCCGCGGACGTCTTCGAGGTGGTGGCTACTTCTGCGCCCTCGGAGTACTTGAGCTGCTCGGATACCCACCGCGGGCTGCCATCTTCTGGGGTGTACACCGCCTGAATCTCGGAGGATTCTGGGCCTAGGAACTCGTCAAAGTGGGCTTTGCCGTCGGTAACGGGCAGGTCGGTGAGGAAGTAGCCGTCGATAAGCAGCGTGAGCGTGCCGTTACTGCCCCCAGTGAAGTCGATGGAGGAAAGCCGCTCGTCTCCATCTTTGTCACGGGACTTAGCAGGGGCGATGCGCAGGCGATAGTCCTTCTGGCTAGCGTCCCCTGCGGATGCCTGTTCGAAGCGCTCCTTGAGGGAGGGAGTGCTGTGGTCTGACGGGCGCTGCCCTCCGACCTGAATGGACGTGGTTGTCGGCTTGGAGGAAATGAACTCGCCGTCTTTGTTTCGCGCGGTGGTTTGGTAGGTGAGCTGGTAGCGCCCGGGTTTGGAAAAGACAGTGAAGTTGTGGGTATGCGTGCCACTAGTCAGCCACGCGGAGTGAGGTGCGCCCTCCGACGTGCCAAAGAATCGTTGAAGCCCGCCAGGGCCGGGGTAGTAGCCAAACATCTCTACTTCGCCCGGCCCATCGACGCTTAACAGGTCGAGGGAGGCGATGTTATCGCGGAAGCTGTCGACAGGCAGCTCAGTGTCCGCGCCAAAGCCCATCCATACCGGGTCCAGGCTGCCCTGCACGCTGGCAGGGGCCATGTAATAGGTTTCGCCCGGCTTCCCCAGGAAGGAGAGCGCAGGGTCTTCAGGCACGGTGAACTGGTATTGGTTCGTGCCGTTTTGGTCCCAGCCTTTGCCTACCCACGTGACGGTGTCGGCGAGGTCGTGGTCAGACTCGGCTGAATGGCTCTTGAGGTTAAGAGAATCGTCTTCCCAGAATGCTTTGGGGGAATCGATGTGCGTTTGGGTGGCGACGTGTTTGCCGTCGTCAGGGCCGGCTACGGCGGTAGCGGGGGAGAAGAGAAGTGTGGCGCAGGTAAGCAGCGCCACGGAGCGAGTTCGAGCCACAGTGTGGAACCTTTCTTCAGTTCTGTCGAGAGAATTTCACTATAGGGAATGGAAATCAATTCCGTTTAGTCTGGATCGAAAACCCAGTTCACGCTTAGTGGAAACCGGGTTCAATTACCCCCAAGTGGGGCGGGCGGTGCCGTAACTCAGCGCTGAACTACGATGGTTGACATGACTGAAACAACTTCCGACGTCCGCGTACGTTTTTGCCCGTCGCCCACAGGAACGCCCCACGTGGGCATGGTCCGCACGGCGCTGTTCAACTGGGCCTATGCCCGCCACACCGGCGGCAAGCTCATCTTCCGCATCGAGGACACCGATGCCGCTCGTGACTCCGAGGAGTCCTTCCAGGCCATCATTGATTCGCTGAACTGGCTCGGCTTGGGCTGGGATGAAGGCGTCAATGTGGGTGGTCCGGACGAGCCGTACCGTCAGTCGCAGCGCATGGATATTTATGCCGATGTCCTGCAGAAGCTCAAGGATGGCGGCTATGTCTACCCGGCTTATTCCACCAATGAAGAAGTGCAGGCGCGCCACAAGGCGGCCGGACGCGACCCGCAGCTTGGCTACGACAACTTTGACCGCGACCTCACTCAGGAGCAGATCGATGCCTTCGAGGCGGAAGGCCGCAAGCCGGTGTGGCGCCTTCGCATGCCGGACAAGGACTGGACGTGGAATGACCTGGTGCGTGGAGAGCTGACTTTTAAGTCGGAGACCCAGCCGGATTATGTGGTGGCCCGCTCCAATGGCGCACCGCTCTACACGTTGGTTAACCCCGTCGATGACGCGCTCATGGGGGTTACCCACGTGTTGCGCGGCGAAGATCTGCTGTCTTCCACTCCGCGCCAGCTCGCCCTCTACGAGGCGCTCATTGAGTTGGGCATTGCCAAGCAGACCCCGGAGTTCGGCCACCTGCCGTTCGTGATGGGTGAGGGCAACAAGAAGCTGTCCAAGCGCGATCCGCAGTCCAACCTGTTCAACCACCGCGATGCGGGCATCATCCCGGAGGGCATGCTCAACTACCTGTCCCTGCTGGGCTGGTCCCTCTCCGCGGACAAGGACATCTTCTCCGTCGATGAGCTCATTGCCAACTTCGATGTGCACGACGTGCTGGGCAACCCCGCCCGTTTCGACCAGAAGAAGCTGGAGGCCATCAACGCCGACCACATTCGTTTGCTTGAGCCGGCTGACTTTGCTCAGCGTCTGCGGGATTACCTCACCGAGTACACCGACTTCCCTGCGGATTACCCGGAAGACAAGTTCGCCTTCGCCGCCGACCTGGTGCAGACCCGCATTAAGACGCTGTCTGACGCTTACGGGCTGATGTCCTTCCTGACCACGCCGGACGCTGAGCTGGAGCTCGATGCCAAGGCGGCGAAGAAGAACCTCAAGGAGGAGGCTGTTCAGCCTCTCGAGGTCGCCATTGCCAAGTTGGAGGAGCTTGGGGAGTGGAAGACCGAAGAGATTGAAAAGGTTCTCTCTGGCGCACTTATCGACGACCTCGGTCTCAAGCCCCGCAAGGCCTACGGCGCCCTGCGCGTCGCGGTCTCGGGACAGCAGGTTTCCCCGCCGCTGTTCGAGTCCATGGAGCTGCTGGGCAAGGAGTCCACGCTGGCTCGCCTTAAGGCAGCTTTGGCCGTGACGCCGTGGAGTGCTGAGTAGTCTCACAGGCCTGTAATTTCGGGGCATTAAGAATCGTTCTTAATGCCCCGAAAATGCTATCTGGCCTGGCGATTTGTGTGTATCGGTGGTGCTGGATATAGTAATAAACCGTTGCAGCGAGCAGCGAGGGGTTAAGCCCCAAGCAAGCTCAACGCGATAGTGGCCTATGGTGTAATTGGCAACACAACGGTTTCTGGTACCGTCATTCTAGGTTCGAGTCCTGGTAGGCCAGCAGTGATAACTGCGCAAAGTGCAGCGGCACTTTGCAGTCAGCGGTCACGGTTCTATGCCCCGTTCGTCTAGCGGCCTAGGACGCCGGCCTCTCACGCCGGTAACACGGGTTCAAATCCCGTACGGGGTACCACTTAAAGAGTGGCAAGCATAACGCGCTTGCCACTCTTTTTCTTTCATCGGCCATAATCCTAGCCCGACTTATTGGTCTGGAGGCTTATAGGCCTTCTGTCATTGCTTTGAGGGCTAGAACGTGCCGTGTGTAGGCGTCTGCGCCGGTTTCGGTGAGCGTGACCCACACGGTGTCCTTGGCGCGCGTAGAGCCGTACTCCCGCGTGCGGCTTACGTAGCTGTGGTCTTCGAGGTGCTTTAGTTGCTTGGAGAGCGTATCGGCGGGGAGTTCCGTAAGCTCGGCGAGTTGACCGTACTTCATCTGCCGTCCTTCGGTGGCGCCGGCGGAGAAGAATGTGGCGCAGATCTTGAGCCGATTGATGGGGTGGATGACTGGGTCTAGCTCAGGGGGCTGGTGAGATGCTTTCCTAGACATTGATGCCCTTTACGGCGGAGTTACTGTTCTCGTAAAGCATCCAGGCTGTCGAGCCAGTAACTATGACCCCGCAGGAGATCATCCACGGCCACGTGTTGGGGGTCGGTGTAGTAGACATGATCATGGCGAGGGGGAGGACTACTCGTGACCATGTCGCGCGATCGTTCCTCGGCCCCTTGTTGGGGTTGGGGCGAACAAAAGGGTTCGCGATTTTGTCCTTGAGGAGGAAACCGAGAATGAACGTCGGTATCAGGATTGCGAGTGTGTACCACCAGGACACCTTGGATAGCGCAAGACTGCTACCGATACCGAGCGCTACAAGTGCCACCGCCCACCAGCTTTGTGTCCAGGCGGTCCGCTGTTGGGCGTCTTGAATGATCTTGAGTTCATCGTTCATGGCCTGACTCCTTTGTTTGCATCTAATGCAAGTGTATCACTTGCATTAAGTGCAAGTAAGGGGGTGAGGGCTGTTGTAATCAAGGAGTGGTGTGGTTGTGCCCCTTACCGGAGGGTTAAAAGTCCAAGTGCAAGCGGACTTGAGAAAGTTACCAGGGGGTATACCAGTGGCCAATTGGTCTAATCCCTTCCGCTATGCCTTTGGCGGTCATACACTGCAGGTATAAGGCATTCCCGACAGAAAGGAGAGCGGATGGCGGAAGCTGATAATCATCACTATCGCCGACGCGACTCTAGCAGATAATACGAGGCGGCATCGCCATAATCCACAACTTCTTAAAGCCAACATTCGAGCGAAGTAGGAGCCTTGCACCACATGCTGTTAGCGCACGTGTCCTCCCGAACCTCTAGCGATGACTAACGAGTGCTCCGGCCCCAGCTGCCAACGGCACGCCAGCGGAATAACCACTGATTCGATCCGCGCCCGGGCCCTGAGAGTCAATGATTTCATCGCAGTCGAAAGCGGCAACGAGGTTCGGGATTTTCTTTGTGTAAAAAGCCATACTAGCTGCCGATTTGTGCATTCTTTCGCCGATCCTATAGTGTTTAGCAAGTCCGCAACGGACAGCTAAACGAGCCCCGTTCGTCTAGCGGCCTAGGACGCCGGCCTCTCACGCCGGTAACACGGGTTCAAATCCCGTACGGGGTACAAAAATAAAAGGCGGCGAGCATCATGCTCGCCGCCTTTTCGGTTTAGGCTAAAGACTAGACAATGAGGACCTCAGCGTTATTGCCGCCGGTGCAGCGAATGACCTCGTGCTCATCGGTTTGGCATGTCAGTGAATAGTTCTGTTGGGTAATGGGGCTGTTGACGGTGACCTGTCCGGGGATGAAGGACCGGAGGTCGTCTTTAGAGCCTGGCGCCAAGGTCATCAAGCGGCCTGCTGTGGAACGGGCGAAATCGCAACTGGTGTTCGCACCGGCCATGACGAAAGCGATGTTATAGCCGTCGCCCATCTGGCACACAGTGGCGGGCGTGCCGTAAACGCTGACTGATGCGCCGTTGGCGTCGCCCTCGGGGAGTTGTTCAGAAAGGCTGTTATACGTGGCCGTTTGTGCCGTTTGAGAGGTTTGGCGTTGGCCTGCGGCTGGTTGGGCGGCTTGGGCTCCTTGTGCACTCTGGGCCTGTGTGTCAGGTTGTTGAGCCTGGTCCGCAGGCTGATCGCTAGCGTTGTCCGGCAAGGTTGGTTCAGGGCCGTCGGGGGCTGCCTCGTCGGCAGCGTTCGGAACGTGAAGCTCAGCGTCATCGTTAAGCGGCTGAAATGCCGGGTAAGTGTTTTCAAACGTTGGCTCACCCGATGCCGTTTCCGTCCTCGACGGCGCTGCCATTTCGGATGACGTGGAGCATCCGACTGTTAGAACACCGGCGGTGATTATGGCTGCAAAAGCTGCGATGGGACGGTGGGCGCGCGTGGAAGTCATAAAGCCCACCCTAACGAGATGTGTGGCGATGCGCTGGGGAAAACGGGGAAAGCTGCCCAATCACAGTGACGTGCACTCAGATTGGGCAGCTCAATAAACAGAATCGGGGTAGCTCTTAGTGGCAATCCCAGTGGCCGTCATGTGCCGCGTGGCGGTGACCATCATGCAGGTAGTCCACGTGGTCGCCATGGGGAATAGCGATGTGCCCGCAGCCCTCGCCGTGCTCGTGTTCGTGGGCCTCGTGAACGGTGTGCTCGGATGCTTCGCACTCGTCCCAGTGGCCTTCATGCTCGCGATGAATGTGGCCGTCGTGTACGTAGTCGGTGTGATCGCCGTGCGGGAAGGCGACGTGGCCGCAGCCTTCGCCGTGGACGTGGGTGTGCTCGTCGTGGATGGTGTGGGTCATGGCTCCTCCTGGAGGTCGGGGATTTTCACTACATTTTCAGTAGCTATCAATGTTAGTAAAGCGTGTTTTCAATCCACTTTCAATAGTGGGGGTGGGTGGGGGTATCGCCGGAGCTGAACGCGGGGCGTGAAGGGAGAATTGGCGTAGCCCAGGCTAGAGTGAGGTGATGATGAAAAGGTCTCCGCAACTTCGCTTTTCCCGTGTCTTACCAGGCTTTGCATTCATGGCTGGCGCATGCTCGCTGGCCTTTGCTCTCGCCGCCCCCGCGACCGCTGCTGAGGGGGTGCCGGTTCGGCAAGGGCAAAAGATCGCGGCTTCTGATGGCGCGTTGTGCACTGTCGGTTACGTCGAGGCTAATCGGGCGTGGACCTCGGCGCACTGTGGCTTAAATGGCGAACAAGTGTATAACGAAGCAGGCCAGCACCTAGGAACGTTGCGTTGGTTCACGCCCTCGGGGGCTGCGGGGCATGACTTGGCCTATATTCAATTCGCCGGCGGAACCTATTCGGCAGGCAACCCGCTCACCGGGGATGGCATGGCACCGGTGCCTGGTGAAGGCTCAACGGTGTGCTTCGACGGACAGGCCGCGTCGCGTCAGTGTGGCACCGCGGTGAAGGGGCCGGGTGTCTTTCCGGGCATGAACTATGCGGCCGATGTGTCGCTGGCGCCTGGGGACAGCGGTGGAGCAGTGTCCGTCCCAGGGCAGCCGGGCGTTGTGGGCATTTACCAGGGGATCACCCAGGCTAATCGGGGTGGCCGGACAGTTACTTTCTCAAATTATGCGCGCATGCCACATGCGGATGAGCTAGCGCGCCTGCAACACCAGGGTTGGGTGCCGCGCCGTCCCAACCGGGAGCCAGGAAACCCAGTCCGGGTGGCCCAAGAAAAAGGTGAGGCATTGTCCTCGACGAGTAGCGCGGGACCGGAAGGGCTGCGCGGCCTTGCGATGTATTTCGGTCTCGGTATTTAGGAACGCCGCCTCGAAGCTTTAGACCCCGCTGTACTGCACTGCGCTGCGCTAAGTGCCCAGTTCTTAACGGTTGCCGTCGTGTGGCGTGCCATTGGAGAGTGCGGCACTTAAGCGGTTGGATGCGCTAACCAGGACATCTGCGAACTTTTCCGCCGGGGAAGGGCGGAAGCGTTCGGCGGAACCGGAGACGGAAAGGACGGCGATGAAGTTCCCTGCGCCGTCGAAGACGGGGGCGGAAACGGAAGCGAGGTCTGACTCGCGCTCTTCGATGGATTCGGAGTAGCCGTTGGTGCGCGCGAGCTCGACATCGTGCTCACTAAAGATGGCATCGGGAACATGGACATCAGCAAAGGCGGCGAAGACGCGGGCGGCGGAACCGGAGGTGAGTGGAAGCTGGCGGCCTACGGGCACCACGTTGTGGAGTCCGATCTCCGGCTCGCGCGTGGCGATACACGTGCGCGTGGTGCCGGAGAGTTCGTAAAGCTGGACGGACTCACCGGTGGCGTCGAGAAGCTCCTCCATAATGGGGCCTGCGGTTTCGATTATGCGATCACGGTTGCCGGGTAGGGCCGGCCCAGCGCCCCACTTTCCATCGGGGGTGCGGGTAAGGATTCGGTGCGCCTCGAGCGCTGTGGCGAGACGATGTGCCGTTGCCCGAGGCAGGCCGGTGGTCTCACAAAGCTCGTTGAGCGTAGAAGGTTGGTTGGTCGCGGCCATCATGATGGCTACCGCGCGATCCAATACCTTAATTCCTGATACTGCACTATACTCTCCCATATAATGAAATCTACGTCCCATTAATTGAGATTTCAAGTGGAGAGGCACATGACTGAGAAACTGACACTCGCAGAGAAGGTATGGCGCGACCATGTCGTGCGTAAAGGGGAGAACGGCGAGCCCGATCTTCTCTATATTGACTTCCAACTCTTGCATGAAGTTACCAGCCCGCAGGCTTTCGATGGTCTTCGCCTGGCCGGTCGCAGGATGCGTCACCCAGAGCTGCACCTGGCCACTGAGGACCATAACGTTCCAACCGTGGGCATTAAGTCCGGTAACCTTTTAGAAATCAAGGATGAGGTCTCCCGCACGCAGGTGTCCACGCTGCGCAAGAACTGTGAAGAGTTCGGCGTGCGCCTGCATTCGATGGGTGATGCGCAACAGGGCATCGTTCACACAGTGGGTCCTCAGCTGGGCATTACGCAGCCCGGCATGACCATCGTGTGCGGTGACTCGCACACGTCGACGCACGGCGCCTTCGGTTCTATTGCCATGGGCATCGGTACCTCTGAGGTGGAGCACGTCATGGCCACCCAGACACTTTCGCTTAAGCCCTTTAAGACAATGGCCATCGAGGTCAGCGGTGAGCTGGCGGAGGGCGTTTCCGCCAAGGATTTGATTTTGGCGATCATCGCCAAGATTGGCACCGGCGGCGGCCAAGGCCACATCATCGAGTACCGCGGTGAGGCCATTCGCAAGATGTCGATGGAAGCCCGCATGACCATCTGCAATATGTCCATCGAGGCCGGTGCCCGCGCCGGCATGGTGGCTCCGGATGAGACCACTTTTGAGTACGTCAAGGGCCGTGAGTTCGCACCCCAAGGAGAAGATTGGGACGCGGCCGTCGAGTACTGGAAGACGCTGCCGACTGACGACGGCGCCGAATTCGACACCGTCGTGGAGATCGACGGCTCCGCGTTGACGCCTTTCGTGACTTGGGGTACTAACCCGGGACAGGGCTTGCCATTGAGCGCTACCGTGCCCGACCCGGAGGAGTGCGGCGACGACGGCGAAAAAGCCGCCGTCGAGAAGGCCTTGGCCTACATGGACCTGAAACCCGGCACGCCGCTGCGCGATATCCAGATCGACACGGTCTTCCTTGGATCGTGCACGAACGCGCGCATCGAGGATCTGCGCGCGGCCGCCGAAGTGGTCAAGGGGCGCAGCATCGCGGCTGATACCCGCATGATGGTGGTTCCGTCTTCGGCCGTGGTCAAGGCCCAGGCTGAGGAGGAAGGGCTGGACAAGATCTTCACCGACTTCGGCGCCGAGTGGCGCACCGCTGGCTGCTCGATGTGCTTGGGCATGAACCCGGACCAGCTGAAGCCGGGGGAGAGGTCGGCGTCGACAAGCAACCGCAACTTTGAGGGCCGTCAGGGCCCTGGTGGCCGCACCCACCTGGTGTCCCCGGCCGTCGCTGCGGCAACTGCCGTTCTGGGCCACCTGGCCGCACCAGCAGACATCGACGATTCCGCCGTCGCCGGCGCTTAAGGAAAGGAAAAAGACAATGGAGAAGTTTATTACTCACACGGGCGTCGGCGTTCCGCTGCGTGTCTCCAATGTGGACACCGACCAGATTATTCCCGCGCGTTACCTGAAATCCGTGAAGCGCACCGGCTTTGCCGACGGCCTGTTTTCCAATTGGCGCAGCGATAAAAACTTCGTGCTCAACCAGGAACCGTTTAAAGAGGGCTCCGTGCTCTTCGCGGGCCCGGACTTTGGTACCGGTTCTTCCCGTGAGCATGCGGTGTGGGCGCTTGCGGAATACGGCTTCAAGGCGGTGTTCTCCTCGCGCTTCGCAGATATCTTCCGCGGCAACTCCGGTAAAGCGGGTTTGCTGACGGGACTCATGGAACAAGAAGACATTGAGCTTATCTGGAAGCAGCTGGAGGCCGGGGAGACCGAAACCACCGTCGACTTGGAGGCGCGCACGGTTACCGTGGGCGGCAATAGCTATACCTTCGATATCGATGACTACACCCGTTGGCGCCTTATGGAGGGGCTCGACGACATCGGCCTGACCTTGCGTAACGAGGACGATATCGATGCCTTTGAATCCAAGCGCCCGGGATTCAAACCGCGCGTCCTTGCGTCTTAGCGGAGGCGGCATCGGTGGGGTAGTATTCCCCGCCTCCTGTGGCGCGGTGCACATAGCGCCGTTAACATCCTCAGCATGACTAATCCTTTTGACGGCTTTAGCGGAGAGAACGGCAATCAATTCGGCGGCAGCACCGGGTACGGTGGCTCGGATTATCACCAGCCCGGTGGCTACGACTATCAACAATCCGGGAGTTACGGCTACCAGCAACCCAACGGCTACGGCTACCAGCAGACGGGAAGCTACGGGTACCACCAGCCCGGCGCCGCGCCTGGCAACCCACCCGGCGGGGCAGGCGTACCGCCCATTGACGCCATGGATATTCTGGGCCAGTCATTCAAGGGTTACTTAAAGCAACCGGTGCCAGGAATGCTGGCCATGCTGGTGCATCTCATTATCACGTTTGCTCTTCTTCTTGTGCCGGGAATCGTTGTAGGCGGTGTATTCGCAGTAATGGAAGGAAATGGCACGGACATCGAGCCTTTAGCGACTACCGTGGGGATCCCTCTCATGGTTGTCATGGTGCTAGCCGCCTTCGCTTATCTTTTCTGGCTGATGGCGAACCTTTTTAATGGCTCCCGGAAGATCGCTGATGGGGAGAAGGTCACCTTCCGCGACTACTTTAGGTTTGCCCAGCTGAATGGTTGCGCCGGCGTCTATGCTTGCTTCTTTATTTTGGCAATGCTCGGAACAATTGCGGGCGGCTTCCCCGGACTGATTCTCTTTGCGCTTCTGTGGCCAGCGCCTGTCATCAAGGCTGATGCCCCGGATAAGCCTCTCATGGAGTGCTTCCGGGAGGCTTTGAACTTGGTCATTGAGAACCTTGGGCAATCGCTGCTCTTTATCTTGATCTGTTCCCTCATCACGAGCTTTGTCATATTTATCCCCATCGTCGGCTTCCTTGCCGCCTACCCGATCTGGGCTTTGGGGATGGTCCTTTTCACCCGCGCTATGCAGCGCCGCCCTGCTGTGCGGTGGGAATAGAGCAGCAGGGCGGCGAAAGGTACCTAGTGAAGTGGCGATGTAGTGCTTATCGCACGGGCAGCGGGCTAGCGAGGTAGTCTGCGCCGGTAAGTTCACCGTCGTTGAAGGAGAGCACCCACACCGAAGCCTTCTTGAACTTGAGCTCGTCGATGGGAGTCGTGATGAACTTCGGCGCGAAGGATTCGATAATCCCCGGAATGGTTAGTCCCTGGCTCACGATGACGGGGACACCGCCGCCGTCAACAACGCGCTGGAAGGCCGCGCGGGCGTCTTCAGGGGATTCAGCAAACACATCGTCACCGAATGCTTTGTTTACAGCGATGTCCATGCCGAGCTCATCCGCCAACGGGGCAGCGGTGTGCTGGCAGCGCTGCGGCGGGGCGCTGTAAATGGCGGTCGGGTGAAAAGGCGTGAGCATCGGCACGAGCATCTCTGCTTGGCGGCGGCCTTTCTTGTCCAGCGGGCGCAGGTCATCATCGCCCTCCCAGGAGCGGCGCTGGTGAGCGCGTGCATGGCGGACATACAGCACGCGGGTCGTCGGAGCGAGGCGGAGGCGCTTCTTGGCCTTCGCCAGCACCTGCGTATCAACGTCATAGGAGAGCAGCGTGCAGGCTTCGTCGATTGTCATCCAACGCAGCTCATCGGTCTCCGAATTCGTGGTGTATTCGCCGTCGAGTACACGTGCCAGCCAGTAGTAGACAACCTTCGTGCGTCCTTGAACGGGATAAGCCACCTTGCCAATGAGCTTGCCCAGGCGCACGGTGTAGCCGGTTTCCTCGAAGATCTCGCGCGCGGCGGTGACAGGAAGGGATTCTCCCGGATCGACCTTGCCCTTAGGCAGCGACCAATCGTCGTAGTGCGGGCGGTGGATGATAGCAACCTCCGGATCGTGTGGATCCCCACGCCAGAGAACCGCACCAGCGGCAAGCGTCGTCCGCTTGAACTCATCCGCCGGATCGACAGGGATCTCCTGGTGGCGACCAGAGATGAAGACCTCCGATCGGATATCTTTATCCGTCTCATGCATGTTCTTTGCCTTGGGCATGCTGCTCCTTTGTGCCTGTAGCTTGTGACCTTCTCCATCTTCCTCCACTCTCCGCCACGATGCAGCTTTACGCGCCGAACGTATTTCAATGCCGGGCGTGCTTTAATGGGAAAAGTCGATGCAGTGGAATTGATTGTGAGGTGGCACATGGCAAACGTGGCAGTAATGGGCGCGGGTTCGTGGGGAACCACGCTGGCGAAAGTCTTTGCTGACGCCGGCAATGACGTCCGCTTGTGGGCGCGCCGCGAGGAACTGGCAAACACCATCAACACGCGCCACGAAAACCCGGACTATCTCCCGGAGCTCTCACTGCCTGAGTCGATCCGGGCAACCACCGAACCCGCCGCTGCTTTGGAAGCCGCAGACATCGTCATCTTCGGCGTTCCTTCTCAGACCCTTCGCGGAAACCTGGAGAAATGGGCGCCGCTCTTGCCGGAGGACGCTACATTGGTCTCAATCTCGAAGGGCGTGGAGAAAGCTACGCTTAACTTGATGAGCGAGGTCATCGCGGATGCCGCCGGCGTATCCACTGACCGCATTGCCGTGCTCTCCGGGCCCAACTTGGCCAAGGAGGTGGCCCAGGAACAGCCGGCCGCTACGGTTATTGCCTGCAGCGATGCTGCCCGCGCGGAGGCCGTCCAGCATGCAGCTGCCGCTCCATATTTCCGCCCCTATACCAACACCGATGTTATCGGCGCAGAAATTGGTGGCGCCTGCAAGAACGTTATTGCTCTTGCGTGCGGTATGGCCGCTGGTAAGGGGTTGGGCAATAACACGATGGCGACCATTATCACGCGCGGGCTGGCTGAGATTACCCGCCTTGGCGTGAAACTGGGCGCGGATCCATTTACCTTCTCTGGTCTAGCTGGAATGGGTGACCTTGTGGCGACGTGCAGCTCGACGCTCTCACGCAACCGAACCTTTGGCTACCGCCTTGGCCAGGGCGGGACTCTGGAGGAAGCTACCGCGGCTACCAACGGGCAGGTCGCGGAAGGCGTTATCTCTTCCGATTCCATTTTTAGCTTGGCGCAGCGCGCGGGCGTGGAGATGCCCATTACCCAGGCGGTCTATGGAGTGTGTCACCGCGGCGTGACTGTCGACGACATGATCGTCGCTCTGATGGGTCGTACCAAGAAAGCTGAGTAAAGCCGAGTAAAGTTGCTCGGTATGACTGAAGCGAAACCTGTGCGCGTAGCCGTTGTGTACGGCGGCCGCAGCTCCGAGCACTCGGTGTCGTGCATTTCCGCCGGCGCGATCATGGAGCACCTAGATCCGGAAAAGTATGAGGTCGTGCCGATCGGTATCACGCGGGAAGGCACCTGGACCCAGGGCAACCGCGCGGGCCTCGCCATCGTCGATGGGCGCCTGCCTGAGGTGGAACTCCACGATGAGTTGGCACTATCCCTCAACCCCGCAACACGCGGGCGCATCCACAATGTCACCCGCCACGAGCACTACACAGAGGTGGATGTCATCGTTCCGGTTCTCCATGGACCCTATGGGGAAGATGGCACGGTACAGGGCCTTTTTGAGCTTTCCGGAATCCCCTACGTCGGCGCGGGCGTACTGGCCTCTGCGGTGGGTATGGACAAGGAGTTCACCAAGAAGCTCCTGGTGGCCGAAGGTCTTCCCGTCGCACCCCAAGAAGTGCTTAGCGGTGGAGATACGCTGAATGATGCCCAGAAAGAGCGCCTTGGTTTGCCTGTCTTCGTGAAGCCGGCGCGGGGCGGTTCCTCCATCGGTGTCTCCAAGGTTTCCGCGTGGGAAGAGTTTGACGCGGCGCTGGCCCTGGCTTATGAGTCCGATGACAAGGTCCTAGTCGAGCCTGAGATCCGCGGAGATGAGGTTGAGGTGGGCGTCCTCGAGTACCCGGACGGAAGCCTGCAAGCCTCTGTTCCCGCCAAGCTTTTGGGGACCACCGAGTCGGAGGAAGGCTTTTATGACTTCGATGCCAAGTACATCGATGAGGGAGTGTCGGCGGCGATTCCTGCGCCGCTAAGCGCGGAGCTCATCGACGAGCTGCGTCAGCGCGCCATCGAGGCCTTCCGGGCGCTGGGCGCAACGGGGCTGTCGCGCGTCGATTTCTTCGTCAGTGGAGACTCTTATTGCATCAACGAGATCAATACCTTCCCTGGATTCACGCCGATTTCGATGTACCCGCAGGTCTTCGCCGCCGTGGGAGTGGGTTACGCCGAGCTGCTCGATACCCTCATCCAGACCGCTCTCGCGCGTTCCTAGTCCCTGAGCCGTGCGCGAAGGGAAGGTGGTGAAGAAAGAGGCCGCGACACCTACTGAGCGGGGGTGGCTTCAACGAGGGCGTCGCTAAGCCGCACCAGCGCCGAGTTCGCTGCCTCTTGCGGGGCAGACAGCGCGAGGTCCTCCGCGCGGCCGAGTGCGAACCACGTGCCGGCCGTTGTGCCTTCCGCCAGCGTGGTGTCCTCGAACCAAGGGACGTCATTAACCTGCTGGAGCTGAACGCCCGCGCGGTAGTTCTCCGGAGCGGCGACACCGCAGCGCACGACTATTTCCTCATAGCCCGGCGCGCTGTAGACCCAGGTGTTCTTAGCGCCAGCATCCGTGCGGCGCGTATAGCCCTCCGCGAGTGAGTCTGGCAGAGCCTTGTCCAGCGCGGGGCACATGGAATCCGGACCTGCCTTGAGTTTGGATAGCGGTGCCGGATTGGGGTCTTGAGGCTTTTTATCTAGTTTGTTGAGGGCTTCTGTTAGCCCTTGCGGGGCGTCGGAATGTGCGTCGCCTGTAGACGTAGTCACGGCGACCGCAGGAGTGCGCTGGGTGCTGTACCACGTCGTGAGGTTCGAGCCGGGGGTGGCGTCAATGACCTGCAACCAGGATTCGCCGTCGGCCTCGATGGTCTGGGAATAACCCGTAAACTGCTGCGGCAGGTCAACGCCACAGCGCAGGGTTACTTTGTCCTCCGAGCTCTTCGTCCAGGCTGCGGCACCCGCCGGGGCTGGGTCGACGAGTTCGACCCGTGAGTATCCCATGAGCTTTTCCGGCAGAGAGTCGACGACAGCGGCGCATTCGGGGGAGTCCGCTGCTTCAGACGGAGTGGGAGGCAGCGCCACCGGCTGTTGCGCGGCGCTGGTGATGACGTACTTTGCCCCAAAAATCACCGCGAAGACCATCGCGATGGCAATCCCGAGTGAGATGTATATAGCGGTGCGGTTAAATTGGGTATCCATAGGGGCTTATCCTATCGCTGATAGCCCAAGAAGAACGAACGTTGAAGGCGTGCCAGAATGGTGCGCCATCTGCGCAAGGAAAAGGAGTCCGTGACGGTGGGTTTATCCCATACCCTCGACCAAGCCGGCGAACGGCACGTTATCCATGAAATCGTCACCGCAGCGCCGAGTGCACTCAACGGCGATGATGCCGCGGTGCTTTATCCGGCGGCGCCTAATTCGCGCACTGTGGCCTCGACGGACATGATGGTGGAGGGCCGGCATTTTCGGCGGGACTGGTCCACCGCCGCGGAAGTCGGTCACAAGGCCATCGTGCGCAACTTTGCCGATATTGAGGCAATGGGGGCTCGGCCCACTGCAGCGCTTCTGGCGATCGCCGCCCCGGGCGATACCCCGGTGGATTTCGTGCGTGGGATAGCGCAAGGCATTGCTGAGCGCTGCGCGGTGTACAACGCTGAGCTGGTCGGCGGTGATTTGACCCGCAGCGACAGCCTGGTCATCAACGTCACAGCGATGGGCTCTTTGGGCGGAAGCGGCGCACCGTTGACTCTGGATGGTGCGCGTGCGGGCCAGAAGCTAGTGGCGCACGGCAAGATTGGGTATTCCGGGGCGGGCTTGGCCCTCTTGCAACGTTATGGCCGCGCGCTGCCCCCGGAGCTGGACGAGCTCTGGCCGTTGATCGACGCCCACTGCGCGCCCACCCTCGCACCCGGGCGCGGCGTCATCGCTCGGGCAACCGGCTCGACCGCGATGACGGATAACTCGGATGGTCTCGTGCGCGATGTGGGGCACTTGGCTGAGCGCTCCGGGGTGCGCATCGATTTTGACCGCGGCGCCATTGCTCCCGATCCGCTTGTGGCCGCCGCCGGTGCGGTGCTCGGCATCGACCCATGGGAGTGGGTCTTGGCGGGCGGAGAAGACCACACGCTGTTGGCTACGACGTTTAAGGCTGCCCCCTCCGGGTTCCGGGAAATTGGCCGGGTGATGCGCGGCACCGGAGTAACCATCAATGGAGAGGAACCTCGCTATAGCGAGGGCTGGGAGGGATTTGCGTGAGCCGCATCGATACTTCTCACATCCACTATTCGTGGATGCCGCACATCAGGCAGGCCTTGGAGGACAACCTCCCACGCATCGAGCGCGAGATTGGGGCAGAGTTCTTGCCGCCGGCCGAGGACGTCTTCGCCGCCCTGTCGATGCCCCTCGAGGACGTGCGGGTACTCATCGTGGGCCAGGATCCCTATCCCACACCGGGGCATGCCATGGGCTTGTCCTTTTCCACGCGGCCGGGTGTTCCGGCCCCGCGGTCGCTGAAGAATATCTACGCCGAGCTTGGCGACGACCTCGGCATCCCCGGCCGCGCCGATGGTGACCTGCGGGCCTGGTTTGACCAGGGCGTGCTACTGCTCAACCGGGTACTCACCGTGGCCCCGGGCCAGGCGGGTTCGCACCGCCGGCTCGGGTGGGAGGCGATTACCGGGGCAGCCATTAGGGCGCTGGCGGGGCGCGATATCGTGGCCATCCTGTGGGGCCGCGACGCCCAGTCCTGCCAGGCCTACCTACCGGGTACGGACTGCATTACTTCCCCGCATCCCTCGCCGCTGTCAGCGCGGCGTGGCTTCTTCGGCTCGCGCCCTTTCTCCCGCGCAAACGCGGCCTTAGAGGCCCGTGGCGTCCCCGCGGTGGACTGGCGCTTGTAAACTAGCCACCATGTCATATCCCGCCGAGTTGGACGCTCGTGGTCTGCATGAGTGGGCCGCACGAACCGTGGAGGAGCTGCAGCGCCGCCGCGCTGAAATCAATGCCCTCAACGTTTTCCCGGTGCCCGATTCGGACACGGGATCCAACATGGCGCACACCATGGAGTCCGCCTTGGCGGAGGCCGATAAGGGTGAGGCGGACGTCGCTGAAGCATTGGCCATCGGTTCGGTGCGCGGTGCCCGCGGCAACTCGGGGATGGTGCTCTCGCAGGTGCTGCGTGGCGTTGCCGATGCCACAACGGACTCGCGCGTGGATGGTGCGGTCCTCGCTGATGCTTTGACGCTGGCTGTCACGTTGGTCGATCGCGCGCTTGCCGCCCCAGTAGAAGGCACCATCATCACCGTTTTGCGCGCTGCAGCGGCCGCTGCCAGTGAGGCCGCCGGGCAGCCCGGTGCCCAGCTACACGGCATCCTGGTTGCAGCGTTAGACGCCGCACGGCAGGCCCTGGCGCAGACTCCGTCGCAACTGCCCGCGCTGCGCGAGGCAGGTGTCGTGGATGCCGGCGGTACCGGCTTCGTGATTCTGCTGGAGTGCCTCCTTGCACAGGTCACCGGTGAAGAACCCGCCAACCAGCCGTTGAGCGTTTCGGTGCCAGAGAAACCTGAGGAGCTTGCAGAGATCGAAGTCGTCTTCTTCTTCGAGGGAAACCTCGCTGAGGTTGAACAAACATTGGCCTCGCTGGGCAATAGCCTCGTCATCGCGCGGGCGACGGACACCTCTGGCAGCGTTCACATCCATAGTCCGGAGGCCGGCACGGTGATCGAAAAGGCCTACGGCCTGGGAAAGGTCAGCAACCTGCGGCTCGAGGCGCTGCCGCCCGCAGAGGCGGGGGCGTGCGCCACGGAGCACAGCGAGGGCGAGAGCCCGCAGCGGCGTATTTTTGCCGCGGTGCCCGAAGGGGCCGCGCGGGAGCTATTTGAGAAGGCTGGGGCGCGAGCAATTGGGCCCGGCGAGGATCTGGAGAACGCTGTGGTAGGCGATCTTTTCCTGCCCAACGGGTGCGGAGGGGATCCAGGCAGGGCGACAGTCATACCAACTGGCTCCATCGTGGCCGGGCTCGCCGCGCTATCGGTGTATTCGCCCAACCCCTCTCGTTCGGCCGAAGTAGTGGCCGCTATGTCCGATGCCGCGCGTTCCATGCGGGTGGCTCATCCGGAAACAGAAAGCCTCGACGGCATCATCGCGGCATGCCGCACCCAGTTGGCCTATGGGGGCGAACAAATCACTGTGTTGTCCGGCTGTGACATCAATGCCGAAGAGTTGACGCAAATGCTTGGCGTCGACGTCGTTGTGCTTCGAGTTCCCGGATTGCGCACGGAGATCGGGGTGGAGTAGACCATGCTGGGATGGCAAGACGATCGGGCGCTGACGGAAGTACTGGCAAAGAAGGATGCCGCGGCGTTCAAGCGTGCCTTCGGCTACACCACGTGCGGGGAGCTGCTTAGCCATTATCCGCGTGACTATATCCGCCACAACAAGGACGTGGGCCTCGGCGGTGCCGAGGACGGAGATCACGTCACCATCACCGGCGTCATCGAGGAGGCCCGCGTCAAGCACACCTCTAAAGCCATGGTGTTTATCCTCTACATGGATAACGGAGTCCAAGCCTCCTTCTTTAACGCGCACTACGTCCAGCGCGTGCTGGGCCGAGGTATGCGCGTCATGCTCTCCGGCAAGCTGAAGTACTTTCGCGGATATCCCAGCCTGCAGCACCCCGACTTTCTCATCCTTGATCCCGGCCGCTATCAGGAGTCCCTACTGGATAGCGCAACCGGGCAGGGGACAGGCTCACTCAAGAAGCTCTCCCAGTTCGGTTCACTAGACACCTTCTTGCAACGTGAATGGATCCCCGTCTACCCGGCCAGCGGGAAGGTGACGTCGTGGTACATCATGGGTGCCATCCACAAGGTGCTCGAACACACCCCGCCTATTCCGGAGCCGCTGGACTATCGGATGATGGTGACGCTCGATCAGGCAGTGCGCGAAATCCACGAGCCGGGAGATAGCGGGCCGGAACGCGCCATCCAGCGCCTGAAATACAACGAGGCCTTGTCGATCGGGTTGGTCATGGCCCTCCGTCAGCGTGACGTCAAGGCGCGCACGGCAACCCCAATGCCGGCCATTCTGGAGGGCTACCGCGATGAGCTGCTTTCTGAGCTGCCCTTTGCGCTAACCGACGGCCAACGCCGCGTCATCGCCGAAATCGATGCTGATCTCTGCGGCACCGCGCCCATGATGCGACTGCTGCAAGGCGAGGTGGGTTCGGGAAAAACGCTCGTTGCCACGTGCGCCATGCTGCAAGCGGTAGACGCCGGCAAACAGGCCGCGCTCCTGGCGCCGACGGAGGTGCTGGCGGCGCAGCATGGGGCGTCGATAAGCGCCAGCGTTCCGGATGGTGTCACCGTTACGGTCTTGACAGGGTCGATGAAGACGGCGGAGAAGCGCAAGGCTCTGCTGGAGATTGTTTCTGGTGAGGCCGATATCGTCATCGGCACCCACGCCATCATCCAGGACAGCGTGGAGTTTTTCGATCTTGGCCTGGTCATCGTGGATGAGCAACACCGCTTCGGCGTGGAGCAGCGCGATAGTCTGCGCACCAAGACGCGTGAGGGCATCAGCCCGCACGTGTTGGTGATGACAGCAACCCCCATTCCGCGCACCATTGCCATGACCGTCTTCGGTGACCTGGCAGTCTCGACGCTCAAGGAGCTGCCCGGTGGGCGCAAACCCATCCTCTCGGCGGTGGTGCCTGAATGGAAACCGGAATGGGTGCGACGCGCCATCGAGCGCATTCGCGAAGAGGTGAGCAAAGGCCACCAGGCCTATATCGTCTGCCCGCGAATTGAAGGCGAGGGCGGGGTGGAAACCATGTCTGTGCAATTGCGCAACCTGCCTTTTCGCGGGCTTCGAGTGGAGATGCTCCACGGCAAGATGCCTGATAAGGATGAGGTGATGGAGCGATTCGCCCGCGGGGAGATTGACGTCCTCGTGGCCACCACGGTCATTGAGGTCGGCGTCGATGTGCCCAATGCCACCGTCATGCTCATCCGTGAATCAGAGAATTTTGGAGTCTCGCAGTTGCATCAGCTGCGCGGGCGCGTGGGCCGCGGCGGAAACGAATCCGTGTGTTTGCTGCATACGCTGGCTGAGCCTGACAGCAAGTCCTTTCGACGTATCAAAGCCATTGCGGATACGCCGTCCGGCTTTGACCTTGCCGAATTGGATCTCACGCAACGCCACGAAGGCGACATCTTGGGAACACTCCAATCCGGCACGAAGCGCACGCTCAAATTGCTCGACCTTGTTTATGACAGGGACATCATCGAGCGCACGCATGCCGATGCCGCCGCATTGGTTGAGCGCAATCCTGACCTGGCGGAGCAGTTGACGCACAACCTGAGCGCCGATGAGCAGGGCTTTTTAGAGAAGAACTAGGGGAGTCTCCGCGGCAGGGACAGGGGAGATAGGGTAGAAGCCATGACCAGAATCATCGCCGGGGAGGCCCGCGGGCGCACCATTAAGGTGCCCGAAGCCGGGACTAGGCCCACGTCCGACCGTGCCCGTGAGGGCCTTTTCTCATCTCTGAACGTGCGTTGGGGTTTCATTGATTCCCGCGTGCTGGATCTGTTTGCGGGCTCAGGTGCGCTGGGTCTGGAGGCGGCCAGCCGCGGTGCCGAAGAAGTCGTCCTCGTCGAGAACAACGCCGCGGCCGTAAAGGTCATCCGCCATAACATTGGGGTGGTCAAGCACCCGCGCGTAGAGGTACGAGAAATGAATGCCTCCTCCTACCTGGCCACCGCACCGCGCGGCTATTTCGACATGGTGCTCGCGGATCCGCCGTATAGCTTCGATGACGTCGACGGGCTTCTCGCTGCGATCGAGCCGGTGCTGGATGATGCCGCGATTGTTGTCATCGAGCGCCATGTAAATTCGCCCCAGACACAATGGCCGGAAGGTTTCGAGCCCACCGGTCAGAAGCTCAAGAAGCGGACCTTCGGTATCGCGCGTTTTGATATGGCGATTTATCACCGCGACGCGGAGACCTCGGACACCAATCACACCGACAACCAGGAGGACTAGCCATGCCGACCCACGCCGTATGCCCCGGCTCTTTCGATCCCATCACGCTAGGGCACGTTGACGTGTTTAACCGTGCGAGCGAGCTCTTTGACAAGGTCACGGTGCTGGTGACGGGCAACCCAGACAAGCCTTCCGGGTTGTTCAGCGTGGAGGAGCGCGTGGATTTGATTCGCCGTACCGTCGCCCCGGAAATCGAGGTGGACTGGTGGGGCGGTCTGCTCGTGGACTACACCAGCGCGCATGGCATAGACACGATTGTGAAGGGCCTTCGCTCCTCCTTGGACTATGAATACGAGCTGCCCATGGCGCAGATGAACCGGCGCCTTTCCGGAATCGATACGGTCTTCTTGCTAACAGATGAGAAGTATGGCTACATTTCCTCCTCGCTGTGCAAGCAGGTGGCACACTACGGAGGCGACGTCAAGGGTATGTTCCCGGAGCATGTGGCTGCTGCTGTCATGGAACGCTACCGAGGCTAAGGGGACATGTCTGTACTGGCAATACCGCTCGTTGTTCTCTTCACAGTTCTAGCTGGCTCCTGCCTGCAACGAGTGTCCGGCATGGGCCTTGGCCTCATTGGTGGACCAATCCTGACCCTCTTCCTCGGCCCGGTGGAAGGCATCATGGTCATCAATGTTTTGGCCTGCCTTAACGCTGTTCTCACGACCTATTCGATGCGTGAGAACGTGGATTGGGGAAAGTGGCTGCGCATCGGCCCCTTCATGATCCTCGGCTCAATCCCGGCAGCCCTGCTCATCGCGCGTATTGATACCGCAGCATTGTTGGTACTCGTTGGCGCGGCCTTGTTGATCGCGTTGGGTGTGGTGGTCTTCGGGCGAAAGTTCGTCCCGGAGATGCGCGGTACGGGCCCGGCCATTTCCGCGGGCATTTTGGGCGGGTTCACCAACACGCTCGCGGGCGTGGCCGGCCCTGTCATCACGGTGTATGCGCAGGCAGCACGGTGGCCGAAGGAAGTCCTCGCGCCAACCTTGCAGCCCTGTTTCTTTATCGGCGGATTGTCCTCGGTGCTAACGAAATCCTTCTTGGGTTCTGGCGGCTTCGAGGGACTGCACTGGCTGGTGTGGCCCTGTGGGGTAATTGGCATGTGCGTTGGCATCTTTTCAGGAAAGAAGATTGCCGGACGGGTCTCGCGCGATAAGGCGCACAAGCTCTCGCTTTCGCTCGCCGGCTTGGGTGCGTTGATCGCACTACTGCGAGGCTTGTTCACTCTGGGTGCTTAGACAGCGCCTGGGTAGGGTGGGACCCATGGCGAAATTCAAGATTGAGGACGCACTGTCCCTGCGCGCTGGCAAGAATTTTCAGATTGATTCGGTCGATGCTTCGGCAACGCCCGGTTTTGACGGCGATAAGGAGGAGCTCGCCGCTCGCTTCTCCAAGTACGATGATGAGCTGTATGAACTCCAAGAACGGCTTTTTGCCAATGGCCGCAGCTATGGTGAGGACGCCCCGGCGGTACTCATTGTCTTGCAGGGCATGGATACCTCAGGCAAGGGCGGGGCTATCCGCCACGTGTTGAGCACCTTTGACCCTCAGGGAACCACGACCGTGAGCTTTGGCAAGCCCACCGAGGAGGAACTAGAACACGACTTCTTGTGGCGCATCCGTAAACACGACCCACAGCCGGGACAAATCGTGGCCTTTGACCGCTCACACTACGAGGATGTCCTCATCCAACGCGTACACGAGTGGGTCGATGAAGAAGAAGTGGACCGACGCATCGACGCCATCCGCGACTATGAGCTGGATCTGACGGCGAAGGGCGTCAAGGTCATCAAGGTTTTCTTGCACCTGTCCAAGGACGCGCAGAAGAAGAACCTACTGGAGCGCACGGAACGGGAGGACAAGTTCTGGAAATATGACCCTTCCGATGTGGAAGAGCGCGCCTATTGGGATGAGTACATGGCGGCCTATCAGGATGCCATTCGGCGCACAGATGAAAACTACGCACCCTGGTACGTCATCCCCACCGATAATAAGAAGTATGCCCGGATGGCGCTGAAGTTCCTCATCGTGGATCTCCTACGCCACCTGGACCTGGAATGGCCAGCGCCCGACTTTGATCCGGAAGTAGAGCGCCAGCGCATTAAGGACGCCGACTAAGAGCTAGTCGCTTTCTGCGTCATCGACGTCGCGGGCAAGTTCACGGGCCGCGGCGTTGAAGGTATCGAGAACAGAGAGCAGCGCTTCTTGGGCATTAATCACGCCCACGTTAAGCGCGTGGAAGAGCTGGTCCTCGTTCAGGCCCGCCGTGGTGACGAAGCAAGAGTCACCGCGCAGCTCCACCTCATCCTCGACCAGCCCGACGAGCGCGCGCCCATCGAATGCGCCTGCATTGAACTCATTGCACAGGACGTGGAAGATGGGGAGCATGTCGGCGTTGAGCTGCGTGGAGAGCACGCACTCGATGCGCACAAGGCCCTCTTCCGCAGTGATGACCCAATCAAGATCGTTGAGGCGGGCAACTGCGGTAGTCGCATCCTCCGGGTGCGCGGTGGCCGCCATGTCCAGTTCGGTGCTGTTCAGCGCGGTGAGCACGCGATCCCGGCTCACGGTGGGCAGCGGCGAGCCGGACAGGATATCGAAAGGATCAGAACCTACGGATGCATTCTGGTTCGTTGTCGAGTTTTGGCTCATGCTTGCTCCTTCTTATCCCAGGTGACTGCCTGCGGGAAGCGCTGCGCCACGATATCGAAGATTTCCGCGAAGCTGGACAGGGAACTCAACAAGAAGTGGCCCAGCTGGGCCAAGGAGAGGCCTTCGCCCACAGCCATGGCGCGGTTAGCACCTAGGTGGATTTCCTCGTTTCCCTTTGCATCCTCTTCCACGAGATAACTCAACGTCGGTGCAACGCTAGCCCAGTTCAGCTCCGCCACGGCGGCGGCCACGTCGTGCTCCAAGTGTGCGGGAAGCGTGCCTTCCCAGGAAGCGAAGGCGCTCAACACGTCACCCTCGGCGTCAAGGTCACAGTGCACCGCGATATGGGGCACACCGGTTTGCAGCACGCGCCGCGCGGCCGGGGAGTTGTCGGCGGCCGCGTCCTCGTCGGCTTCAGGTGCTGCCTCGATGAGGGCATAGTCGGCGTCGATAAGCTCGCACAACTGCGCCAGCCGGTCGATGGTGACCGGCTCAACCACGTGGAGATCGGTCACTGCTGTTCACCCTGGGCGGCCTCGGATCCTTCTCCCGCCTGCGCGGCGGATTCCGAACCGAGCTTGGCCATTTCCTCGGCGGCGGCGACCATAGCGTTCTGCGCGTTGATGACACCATCCACGGAGGCGCGCAGTGCGGCTGCCAACTGTTCGTCATTCATACCGGCCGCACACGGAAGGTCGGCCTCAGTGCGCACGAGGAGCATGCCGTCGAAGTCCGCGATCACCGCGCGGGCTCCCATGGCCACGGAGTTGATCTGGTTGGCCGCCAGGAAAAGGCCTGCATCAGCCTTGGCGTAGTTGACGTCCGTCGGCACATCACAGCGCACGATGGCAACGCTCTCCAACACGGCGAACATGCAGGGCAGACCGTTGAGGTTTGCAGTGGCGGCATCGTCGCGGCCGGTGACTGGCTCGAGTTCGATGTCGAAGGTCTTCATCGCCTCGATGATGCGGTCGAGGGTGACCTCCGGCAGTGCGTGCGGGTCTTCGGCGGCGGTGGTTGTCGGATTAGTCATGGTTGTGCTCCTTCCAGGTAACGAGCTGCGGGTACTGCTGTTCAATCCACTCGAAGGACTGCAACACGGCATCCAAGGTAGACATGACGAACGCGCCAAGCTGGTTGCGGGAGGCGCCATGTGTCACGTCGAGATCACGCGCACCAGACACCGCCAAGGCGTTATCGGGCGCCTCGAAGAAGCGGAAAGTCGGGGTGAAATGGTCCTGGTTCCACGCGTTGATGTGCATGAGGAGCGCAGGTCCCTCGGAGGCGGGGACCGAGCCGCGCCACACGGAATCGACGATGAGTGAGGAGCCAACGAGCTGGAAGGCTATGGCGGCGTTGGAGAAACCGGTGCGCAAAAGGTTGACCGTCTGGCCGTCCTGGGTCTTTTGCTCTTCGATGCGGTACTCCAAGTTCTCTGACTCAAAGATCTCCGCGATGCGCTCGAGGGTGACCTCCTCGATGGGGGTGTCGGGCTGCAGCTGGCGCTGCTGCGCGTCGTCGTGATTAGTGGTGTCCGTCAATTCTTCTACTCACTTTGCTACTTGCTACATATTTCTTAATCTTTTCCGGCCCCGACACTACCGGAGCCGTCCTCCTCGGGTGCGCAGGTGGGGGCATCGACGAGCTGTTCGCCGCCGAGTTCGTGGGCAAGCGCTGGTTTTAGCTCTGGGTAGCGGAAGACGTGGCCCAGATTCTCCAGCCGGCTGGGCACCACCTTCTGGTTAGCCAGTGCGAGCTCGCGTGCGCCTTCCTTACCCAGCAGAAGGGCGGGCCCGATGCTGGGAATGGGCATAAAAGTGGGGCGGTGGAGCAGTGCGCCGAGGGCGTCGACGTAGTCTCGGTTGAGCACCGGCTGCGGGGAGACCGCGTTGATCGCGCCCTGCGACTCTGGGTCGAGCGCGGCGCGGACAAACATGTCTGAAAGATCGTCCTGTGCAACCCAGCTATTCCACATGGTGCCCTTGCCGAACGTGCCGCCGAGTCCAGTAGAAAACAGTGCACGCAGCAGCGGGAGGATACCCGCGTTGGCTGATTGCACTATGCCGGTGCGCAGGTTCACCACGCGCTTTCCCGCCTCGCGCGCCGGCGCGCAGGCCTCCTCCCACGCCCCCACGACGTCGGCGAGGAAACCATCTCCACGTTCCGATTCTTCGGTGAGATCCTCGTCGCCCCGGTCCGGACCGTAGATGCCGATGGCGGAGGCGCAGACCATCGCTGACACGGACGGTGTCTGGGCTACAAGCTGGGCCAACAGGTGAGTGGGGCCCACGCGCGAATCCCGGATCGCCTCCTTGTGAGCGGAATTAAAACGACCGAAGATTGGCTCCCCGGCTAGGTGGATGAGAACATCGATTCCCTCTAACAAATCCTTGGCGGGAATGTTTGGGCGCCACAAGCGTTCGCCGGCACCCGGGGAGGAGCGCACTAAAGGAACGACGGTATGGCCCAAGGTGCCAAGTTGGGCGGCCACAGCAGCGCCAACCGTCCCGTGCGTTCCCGTAATCGCTATTGTGCGGGGCTCGGCGTTGAGCTCACCGAGCCGTTGGGCAAAGCGAAAGTCTTCGATGAGCTGTTGCTGGCGGTAGGCAAAGACCGACTCCACCGCACCCGTGGGAATGCGTGTGTCCACCTTGTCGGTGATGAGTGTGCCTTCCGGGTGATCCTCAAAGAGGTGTTCATGGCGCCAGTTGGCCAGCGAACGGAAGGGGGCGTTGATGCACACATCCGCAAAGGAACGCCGCGGCTGGTACCTACTCAAATCATGCCGGGCAACCCATTTCAGGCCGCCAGGCAAGCTCAAGACCGATGTTCCGTCTGCCAGTGACTCTGCCTGCTGCAGGGGAGACATGAATCCAAATGGCGCGGTGAGGCGGGCGAGCGCCCCGGGGCGGGTGTGCCATTGCCATACCTCTTCGCGCGGGGCTGGAACAACGTGCTGGGTAGTAAAACTCACTGTCTATGGACCTGCCTGAGAAAATTCGGGGGTGCGAGGGCGTATACAGCACGGATGAAGAGTGCTATGGTTGGTGCTGGCTTTCAAGCATAGACAAGTCCTATTAACCATTGTCCGACATCCTTTAAAGACCGCACCGTGAGGCGGGGAAGGAGGTCACGATGAGTGAAACCGGCACCCACGCGGAGTCCAACGAGCTGCTGAGCTCGAAAGACGTCGCGCGTACTGTCGCACGCATCGCGCACCAGATCATTGAGAAAACGGCGCTTGATTCGAGTGAATCTCCTCGAGTCCTGCTCTTAGGCATTCCCTCTGGTGGCGTGCCTTTGGCGCAGCGCCTTGCCGAAAAGATTGAGGAATTCTCCGGGGTGGAGGTTCCCTGGGGCTCCCTTGACATCACGTTGTACCGCGACGATCTATATGCCCGCCCGCACCGGGCATTGCAGCCCACCACAGTCCCAGCCGGTGGTATCAACGGCGCCACGGTCATCCTTGTTGATGATGTGCTGTATTCCGGCCGCACCATCCGCGCTGCGTTAGATGCCCTGGCAGATATCGGGCGCCCCGACATCATCCAACTTGCCGTCCTCGTGGACCGCGGACACCGCCAGGTTCCCATCCGTGCTGATTACGTGGGCAAGAACATCCCCACCGCACGCGACGAGGACGTCACCGTATACAACGCCGACATCGATGGCCGGGACGCCGTCGTTCTTACCCGCTTCACTGCACAGCCCGGCAAGGAGGCATAAATGAAGCACCTCATCAATATCGCCGACCACAGCGCCGAGGAAATCCTTGGGCTCATGGATGAGGCCGACCGTTTCCGGGAAGCCTTGGACGGCCGCGAAGTCAAGAAGCTGCCGACCCTGCGCGGGCGAACCGTGTTTACGTTGTTCTATGAGAACTCCACCCGTACTCGTTCCTCCTTTGAAACGGCGGGAAAGTGGATGTCGGCGGATGTCATCAACCTGTCTGCCTCGACTTCCTCGGTGAAGAAGGGCGAGTCCCTCAAGGACACTGGGCTGACGCTGACCTCCATCGGCGCCGATGCCATCATCATCCGCCATCCTTCCTCCGGCGCGGCGCAGCAGCTGGCCGGTTGGGTAGCACCGAGAGGACAGGGATCGAGCGTGATTAACGCCGGCGATGGTGCCCACCAGCACCCCACGCAGGCGCTTCTCGACGCCGTCACGATGCGCCAGCGGCTACACCTTGGTACGGATCGCTCCGCCTCTGGCACCGGCTTCGAGGGCCTGAACGTCACCATCGTCGGTGACTGCCTGCACTCCCGCGTCGTGCGCTCCAACGTGGACCTGCTGTCGACGTTGGGCGCTGAGGTTACGCTTGTCGCTCCGCCGACGCTGCTGCCCTTTGGCGTCGACACCTGGCCGGTACGCGTCTCCCATGACTTCGACTCCGAGGTGGCCAAGGCTGATGTCGTCATGATGCTGCGCGTCCAAGCAGAGCGTATGAACGGCGGCTTCTTCCCCTCGCACCGCGAGTATGCAGCTCTTTACGGGATGTCCAAGGACCGCGCTGCTGCCATGAAGAAGGACGCCATCATCATGCACCCGGGCCCCATGGTCCGCGGCATGGAAATCAACTATGCGGTGGCTGACTATGACAACACCGCAGTGCTCCAGCAGGTCCACAACGGTGTCCACGTGCGCATGGCCACCCTCTTTACGCTGCTCACCAACGGCGAGAACGCCGGTATCTAAAACGAGTTATCTCATAAAACAACGAGGAGAGCTTTTCAGAAACCATGACTAATTATCCAGACACCGGCGTGCTCTCTGCTCCTGCGGCGGGCACCTTGCTCATCACCAATGTTCGCCCCTATGGGGAAGGGGAACCCACTAACATCCTGATCAAGGATGGCTTCATCGAGGCGATCGGTGCCGCCGATATCACCCCAGCGGAAGGCGTCGACCGCACCATCGACGGGGGCGGCAACGTGCTGCTGCCGGGCCTGGTGGACATGCACGTCCACCTGCGTGAGCCAGGCCGCGAGGACACCGAGACCATCGAGACCGGTTCGCGGGCCGCCGCCAAGGGCGGGTTTACTGCCGTGTTCACCATGGCGAATACCTCCCCGGTCACGGACCAGCCGATCATCGCGGAGTCCGTTTGGGCCAAGGGCCAGGCACGCGGTTTGTGCGACGTCCATCCGGTTGGCTCCATCACGAAGGGCTTGGAGGGTAAAACGCTGACCGAGTTCGGCATGATGGCCCGCTCGGATGCCAAGGTGCGCATGTTCTCCGACGACGGCAAGTGTGTTCAAGACCCGCAGCTCATGCGCCGTGCCTTGGAATACGCCAAGGGGCTCGACGTCCTGCTGGCCCAGCACGCAGAGGATCACCGTATGACCGAAGGCGCGAGTGCCCATGAGGGCGAGGTTGCCGCCCGCCTGGGTCTGCGCGGCTGGCCGCGCGTGGCTGAGGAATCGATCGTGGCGCGCGACGCACTGCTCGCGCGTGACTACGGCAACCGCATGCACATCTGCCACGCTTCGACGAAGGGCACAGTCGAGCTGCTCAAGTGGGCTAAGGAGCAGGGGATTCCGCTGACCGCTGAGGTGACCCCGCACCACCTGCTGCTGACCGATGACAAGCTGGTGACCTATGACGGCGTCTTCCGCGTCAACCCGCCGCTGCGCGAGGAATTCGACACCCTGGTCCTGCGCCAGGCATTGCTCGACGGGCTTATCGACGTCGTGGCAACGGACCACGCCCCGCACGGCAGCGAAGACAAGTGTGTCGAATTCGAGCACGCCAAGCCGGGCATGTTGGGACTTGAAACCTCCCTGGCGGTCATCGCCAAGCTCTTTGTCGCCACCGGTCTGGCGGATTGGCGCTTCGTTGCTCGCGTCATGTCGGAGCGTCCGGCGGAGATTACCCGCCTGCCCGGCCATGGTCGCCCGATTGCGGTCGGCGAGCCGGCCAACCTCACCATCGTTGATCCGGAACATGAGTGGGTATCAGATTCCACTCGCCTGGCCTCGAAGTCGGAGAACAACCCCTATGAGGGGGAGGAGTTTGGCGCGCGCGTTACCTACACCATCCTGCGCGGCGCGGTGACCTACGACCGCTCTGCTGAAAGTGGTGACGAGGCAGACGAATAATCGGGATAATCGAGAGTCAGAGTTGCTCAACCCGAGTACCCAACGCTCATAGCCAACACAACCAACCCTTCACCGACAAATTCACTGAAAGGTTTAACGCACAGTGACTTCCACTAGCACCACTCCCGCCATCTTGGTCCTCGCCGATGGCCGCACTTTCCGTGGCTTCGGCTTCGGTGCCACGGGCACAACCCTGGGCGAGGCCGTCTTTACTACCGCCATGACTGGCTACCAAGAGACCATGACTGACCCGTCTTATCACCGTCAGATCGTCGTGGCCTCCGCGCCCCAGATTGGTAACACCGGCTGGAACGATGAGGACAGCGAGTCCCACGGCGACCAGATTTGGGTTGCCGGCCTGGTTATCCGTGACCTTGCCCGCCGTGTTTCCAACTGGCGCGCCGCCCGTTCCCTGCCGGAGGAGATGGAGAAGCAGGGAATCATCGGCATCGGCGGAATTGATACCCGTACCCTGGTGCGTCACCTGCGTAACCACGGTTCCATCAAGGCCGGTATCTTCTCCGGCGAGGCAGCTGAGCGGGACGTCGAGGAGCTCATCGCTGAGGTCAAGAATCAGCCATCCATGGCAGGTCTTGACCTGTCCGAAGAAGTCTCGACCGATGAGGTCTACACCTTCCCAGCTGTAGGGGAGAAGCGCTTCACCGTCGTGGCCTATGACATGGGTGTTAAGACCGCAACCCCGAAGAATTTCGCCGAGCGCGGCATCGAGACCATCGTGGTTCCAGCCAACACCCCCTTCGAGAAGATCAAGCAGTACAACCCGGATGGCGTGTTTGTCTCCAACGGTCCGGGCGACCCGGCTACCGCCGATACCATGGTGGGCATCGTGCGCGATATCCTTGCTGCCAAGTACCCCTTCTTTGGCATCTGCTTTGGCAACCAAATCCTCGGCCGCGCGCTGGGTATGGACACCTACAAGCTGAAGTTCGGCCACCGCGGCATCAACGTCCCGGTGCGCAACCAGCTCACCGGCAAGATCGACATCACCTCCCAGAACCACGGCTTCGCCCTGGCCAGCCCTTCGGGCAAGGAGAACCCGGCGGGCGAGGAGTTCGATACTGACTTCGGCCCGGCAGTTGTGTCCCACACCTGCCTCAACGACAACACCATCGAGGGCGTAGCGCTCAAGAACGGCATGGCCTACTCCGTGCAGTACCACCCCGAGTCCGCCGCCGGTCCGCACGATGCTAACCCGCTCTTTGACCAGTTCATCGAGCTCATGACTGAGAAGTCCCCGAACAAGTAGAACGCAACCAGGAAGAGGAAGAAGAAACTAATGCCAAAGCGCAACGACATCAATCACGTCCTGGTTATCGGCTCCGGCCCGATCGTTATTGGCCAGGCCTGTGAGTTCGATTACTCCGGCACCCAGGCCTGCCGCGTGCTCAAGGAGGAAGGCCTGCGCGTCACGCTGGTCAATTCCAACCCGGCAACGATTATGACCGACCCGGAGTTCGCAGACCACACCTACGTGGAACCCATCGAACCCGAGTTCATCGAGAAGATCTTCCAGAAGGAAAAAGAAGAGGGCAATCCTATCGACGCCGTCCTGGCAACCCTCGGTGGCCAGACCGCCCTCAACGCCGCCGTACAGCTGGACCGCCTGGGCATCCTGAAGAAGTACGATATCGAGCTCATCGGTGCCGATATCGACGCCATCGAGCGCGGCGAGGACCGCCAGAAGTTCAAGGACATCGTGGCCTCCATCGGCGGCGAATCCGCGCGCTCCCGCGTGTGCCACACCATGGAAGAGGTCCACGAGACCGTCGCCGAGCTCGGCCTCCCGGTCGTTGTACGCCCATCGTTTACGATGGGCGGTCTGGGCTCTGGTCTGGCCTTCAACGAGGAGGACCTCGACCGTATCGCCGGCGGCGGCCTGGCCGCCTCGCCGGAAGCGAACGTCCTCATCGAGGAGTCCATCCTGGGCTGGAAGGAGTTCGAGCTCGAGCTCATGCGCGATGGTGACGATAACGTCGTGGTCATCGCCTCCATCGAGAACGTCGACGCCCTTGGCGTCCACACCGGTGACTCCGTCACCGTGGCCCCGGCCTTGACCTTGACTGACCGCGAGTACCAGAAGATGCGCGACCAGGGTATCGCCATCATCCGCGAGGTCGGCGTCGACACCGGCGGCTGCAATATCCAGTTCGCTGTAAACCCGGATGACGGCCGCATCATCACCATCGAGATGAATCCGCGTGTGTCCCGCTCTTCGGCGCTGGCCTCCAAGGCCACCGGCTTCCCGATTGCCAAGCTGGCCGCCAAGCTGGCTATCGGCTACACCCTGGACGAGGTGCGCAACGACATCACCGGCGTGACCCCGGCCGCCTTCGAGCCCACGCTGGACTACGTCATCGTCAAGGCCCCTCGCTTTGCCTTCGAGAAGTTCCCGGGCGCCGATGACACCCTGACCACCACGATGAAGTCTGTGGGCGAGGCCATGGGCATTGGCCGCAACTACATCTCCGGCCTCAATAAGGTCATGCGCTCGCTGGAAGGCAAGCCTTCTGGCTTCTGGACCAAGCCGGATGAGTACTTCGCCGGTGAGCGCGCCACCGACCTCGACGCCGTGCTCAAGGATCTAGAGCGCCCGACCGAGGGCCGTATGTACGACATCGAGCTGGCGCTGCGTTTGGGTGCTACCGTTGAGCAGCTCCACGAGCACTCCCACCTGGACCCGTGGTTCTTGGCGGAGCTCGAAGCACTCGTGCAGTTCCGCGAGGAGCTCGAGAACGCCCCAGTGCTCGACGCGCAGTTGTTGCGCCGCGCCAAGGTCTTTGGCCTCTCAGATGCCCAGATTGCCGCGCTTCGTCCGGAGTTCGCCGGTGAGGATGGCGTGCGTTCCCTGCGCTGGTCCCTGGGTATTCGCCCGGTCTACAAGACCGTTGATACCTGTGCGGGCGAGTTCGAGGCTCAAACCCCTTACCACTACAGCACCTACGAGATGGATCCGAACGCGGAATCCGAGGTTCGAGCCAGCTCCGAAAAGACCAAGGGCAAGGTCATCATCTTGGGCTCCGGCCCGAACCGCATCGGTCAAGGCATTGAGTTTGACTACTCCTGCGTGCATGCCGCGCTGGAGCTCTCCCGCGAGGGCTATGAGACGGTCATGGTCAACTGCAACCCGGAGACCGTATCGACGGACTACGACACTGCAGACCGCCTCTACTTCGAGCCCTTGACCTTCGAAGATGTCATGGAGGTCTACCACGCAGAGGCCGCCTGTGGTGAGGTTGCCGGTGTCATCGTCCAGCTGGGCGGGCAGACTCCGTTGGGCTTGGCCGAGCGCCTGACCGCCGCGGGCGTTCCGGTCGTCGGAACCTCTGCCGCCGCCATCGACCTGGCGGAAGACCGCGGCGAGTTCGGTAAGGTGCTTGCCGCTGCCGAGCTTCCAGCACCGGACTTCGGTACCGCCACCTCCTTCGATGAGGCCCGCGAGGTCGCCGCGAGCATCGGCTACCCAGTGCTGGTCCGCCCGTCCTACGTGCTGGGCGGCCGCGGCATGGAGATTGTCTATGACGAAGACTCCCTGCGTGACTACATCGAGCGCGCCACCGAGATCACCTCGGATCACCCGGTGTTGGTGGACCGCTTCCTCGACAACGCCATCGAGATCGACGTCGATGCGCTGTGCGACGGCGAGGAGGTCTACCTCGGCGGAGTCATGGAGCACATCGAGGAGGCGGGTATCCACTCCGGCGACTCCTCTTGCGCCTTGCCGCCGATGACCCTCGGCCCGGAGGATATTGAAAAGGTGCGGGAGTCGACGCGTCGTCTAGCGCACGGTATCGGCGTCAAGGGCCTGATGAATGTCCAGTACGCGCTTAAGGACGACACCCTCTACGTCATTGAGGCCAACCCGCGCGCGTCTCGCACGGTGCCGTTCGTGTCCAAGGCCACCGGTGTACCGATGGCTAAGGCCGCAGCGCGCGTCATGCTCGGCGCGTCCATCGCGCAGCTCAAGGATGAGGGAATCATCCCGTCCACCTATGACGGCGGCTCCCTGCCCATTGAGCACCCGATTGCGGTTAAGGAAGCCGTGCTGCCGTTCAACCGCTTCCGCCGCCCGGACGGTCAGCTGCTTGACACGCTGCTCTCTCCGGAGATGAAGTCCACCGGTGAGGTCATGGGCTTGGCCGACAACTTCGGCGCAGCCTATGCCAAAGGTGAGATGGCCGCCTTCGGCGAGCTGCCGACGGAGGGCACGGTCTTCGTGTCCGTGGCCAACCGCGACAAGCGCACGCTGATCTTCCCGATTCAGCGCCTTGCCTACATGGGCTACACCATCGTCGCCACGGCAGGCACCGCGCAGATGCTGCGCCGCAATGGCGTGGAGTGCGAGGTGGCAGTCAAGGTCTCCGAGGCTGAAGAGGGACAAGAGTCCATCGTCGACGCCATCCTGGCCGGCAAGGTCGACCTCATCCTCAACACCCCGGCCGGTTCCGCCGGTGCACGCCACGACGGCTATGACATTCGCGCCGCGGCAGTATCTGTCGGGGTTCCGCTGGTGACGACCGTCCAGGGCGTTACCGCGGCGGTGCAGGGCATCGAGGCACTGCGTCAGGGAGATCTTAAGGTTCGCGCGCTGCAGGAGCTTAAGCATGCCCCAGCTAACTAATACGGCACCTACCTTTGGCGATCGCCTTGTCGCCGCGGGTAGGCAACGAGGGCGTCTGTGCGTAGGCATTGACCCACACCCACACCTCCTGGAGGCGTGGGGCCTGTCAGTCGATGTCGACGGACTGCGCACCTTTAGTATGCGTTGCGTCGAGGCATTCGCCGACACGGCAGCTGTAGTCAAGCCGCAAGTGGCGTTCTTTGAGCGCTGTGGTTCGCGCGGATTCGCCGTCCTCGAAGAGGTTCTGGCAGCACTGCGCGAGCAAAGCTGCCTGAGTCTGGCCGATGCTAAACGCGGCGATATCGGCTCCACCATGGCGGGTTATGCCGAGGCCTGGCTGGGGGAGGACTCGCCGTTGCGCGCGGACGCGGTGACGGTATCGCCTTACCTCGGCGTGGGAGCGTTGAGTCCTGTCTTCGATATTGCGGAAAAGACCGGTGCTGGTGTCTTCGTCCTTGCGGCGACCTCCAATCCGGAGGCCGTAGCGTTGCAATCGCTGAGCGTCGATGGCCGCAGCGTTGCGCAGCGCGTCGTTGATGAGCTCGGACAGCGTAATGCCGCGGCAATGGCCACGGATGACGCTGTGGGAGCGCTCGGAGTGGTTGTCGGTGCGACACTCGACGCGCCGCCGGTATTAGACCTTTTACATGGTCCGGTTCTTCTTCCGGGCGTGGGCGCGCAGGGCGCGACTCCAGCTGATGTTAGGCAACTCACCTCCGCGGCACCCGAGCTGGGCTTTGCCAACGTCTCTCGAGCCATCCTTTCGGCAGGTCCAGACGTTGCTGACCTGCGCAAAGCCGTAATTGATACGGCTGCTGAATTCCGAGACTAAAGAGCTCGGTCTCAAACGGCGCGCTGGATTAACAGGCGCGCCGTTTACCTGGTATTTTGTTTAAGGCATGTGCGTTGACGTGCAGGAACCTTTAATAGAAAGGGGCCGGGTTACGTCATCGCGTACAGACCAGTGCTAGGATTGCCAGAAGTCGGTTCGCGGCGGTAGCAAAAGCTACCCCGCGCTGGGGAAATCTCCCCACCGTGAGCCGAGATTCTGGTGTTAGCCATCAGATGACAATGTTCGTACTAATGAAATCGGAGGAAACCCGTGGCCCTTCCCAAGTTGACAGATGAGCAGCGCAAAGAAGCTCTCGCAAAGGCCGCTGAGGCTCGCAAGGCTCGCGCTGAGCTCAAGGCTGCGCTGAAGCGCGGCGAGACCAACCTGCAGGAAGTTCTGGAGAAGGCCGAGACCGATGAGATCATCGGTAAGACCAAGGTCTCCGCGCTTCTCGAGGCTCTGCCGAAGGTTGGCAAGGTCAAGGCTAAGGAAATCATGGAGGACCTGGAGATTGCTCAGACCCGCCGCCTGCGTGGCCTGGGTGACCGTCAGCGCCGCGCCCTGCTCGAGCGTTTCGGCTACGGCGAGTAATTAGCGCAATGGCTGACGAAACTGCACGCGGGCGCCTGGTCGTTCTGGCCGGGCCGTCCGCTGTGGGTAAGTCCACTGTGGTTTCGCGCCTGCGCGATGATGTAGACAACCTTTACTTCAGCGTCTCGATGACGACGCGCCAACCCCGCCCCGGCGAGTCTGATGGGGTGGACTACTTCTTTGTCTCCCCGGAGGCTTTCCAGGAACACATTGACGCCGGAGACATGCTCGAATGGGCAGAGATCCACGGTGGTTTGCAGCGTTCTGGTACGCCGGCTCAACCCGTTAGGGAAGCGATGTTGGCTGGTCGCCCAGTGTTGGTGGAGGTTGATCTTGCAGGCGCCCGCAACGTGAAGGCGGCGATGCCGGAGGCGGAAACCGTGTTTCTGGCCCCACCGTCCTGGGAGGTTTTGGTGGAGCGCCTGACTGGGCGCGGTACCGAGCCACAGGATGTGATTGACCGCCGTTTGCACACCGCAGAAACGGAACTTGCCGCGCAAAAAGAGTTCGACCACATCGTTGTCAATGACAATCTCGATGAGGCCGTTGCTGCAATTAGTGCTATCCTGCGTGGATAGACCACGATTTTGACCATCTACCAACAGTAAAGGTGCATGTGACCAACGTGACCACACCTGCCAATTCTGAGGCCGCAAAGCCGGAGCCAGTATTCGATCCGCCGACGGGTATCACTGACCCGCCTATCGATGAGCTGCTGGGCAAGGTCTCGTCTAAGTACGCCCTGGTGATCTTCGCCGCTAAGCGCGCACGTCAGATCAACAGCTACTACAAGGAACAGGACGAAGGCGTCTTCGAGTTCGTCGGACCGCTGGTGACCCCGGAGCCGGGCGAGAAGCCGCTGTCCATCGCACTGCGCGAGATCGACGCCGGCCTGCTGGACCACGAGGAAGGCAACTAGCCTTCGCCCCGTGAAGGCAGCAGCCTAGCGCGTATTCCGAAATAGACCCACCCTAGTGTCGCTTGAGGCGCTTGGGTGGGTTTGTTGTGTCTTGGGTACTATCGTCCGAGTGAAGGATGTACAGCAAACCCCAGATAGTCCAGAGAGCAGCACTGCCTCGGCTCCCGCAGAGGCGGCTTCACCGGGTGCAGGCGGAACCACGCAGCCGCGTCGCATCCTTGTCGGTGTGGCTGGCGGAATCGCCGCCTATAAAGCGTGTCATCTGATTCGGGACTTCACGGAGCACGGCGATGATGTCCGCGTGATTCCTACAGAAGCCGCGTTAAATTTCGTCGGTGCAGCCACCTTCGAGGCCCTGTCAGGGCATCCGGTCTCGACTACCGTTTTCGATGCTGTTGATGAGGTGCAGCATGTCGCGCTGGGGCAGCAGGCCGATGCCGTCGTCATCGCCCCAGCTACCGCTGACTTGATCGCTCGGCTGGCTTGTGGCCGCGCCGATGATCTGCTGAGCGCCTCTGTGCTGGTTGCTACGTGTCCTGTCATCATTGCCCCAGCTATGCACACGGAGATGTGGCTCAATCCCGCGACGCAAGACAACGTGGCGACATTGCGTCGTCGCGGCGTTATCGTGATGGGACCGGCCCATGGGCGGCTCACCGGCGTTGATTCCGGCGCAGGCCGCTTGCCGGAACCGGGGCAGATAGCGGAGTTTGCCCGCACGATTATGGCTGGCCACCGCGTAGATCATGATTGGCACGGGCTAAAGGTCGTGATTTCTGCCGGGGGAACGCAGGAGAACTTAGATCCGGTGCGGTATCTGGGCAATCGTTCCTCTGGTCGACAGGGCTTTGCCTTGGGAGAAGTAGCCGCGCAGCGCGGTGCAGATGTAACTATCGTTGCCGGGAATACTGACGCGCTTCCGATTCCATCAGGCGCCTCCGTTGTGCGGGTGACTTCTACGCGCGATATGCACAAGGCAATCAACGCTGAAGCAGTGGATGCGGATATCGTCATCATGGCTGCAGCTGTTTCAGACTATCGGCCGGCTTCCGTCGCGGACTCCAAGATGAAGAAGGGGGCCGCTGACGAGGACTTAGCTCATCTCGAGCTGGTGGAAAACCCGGATATCCTCAAGGGGTTGGTCGAACGCCGCGAGAATGGGGACTTGAAGCGCGATGCCATCATCGTCGGTTTTGCAGCGGAGACCGGGGATGCACACACGACCGTGCTCGAGTACGCCCAGCAAAAATTCTTGAAGAAGGGGTGCGATGTACTCATGGCCAACGAGGTTGGGGAGGGCAAGGTCTTCGGACAGCCAACGAGTGCAGGGTGGATCCTTCGGAAGGGTGCTGATCCGGTGGAGGTTGAACCGGGGTCGAAACAGGTTGTAGCCGCCCAAATACTTAACGTGGTGAATGAAATTCTGGAAAGGTAGCGCTCGTTCTTGCAGCTGTAGACCGCTTGGTCTACGATGGGGCGGTGTTATTAGCCGGGACGTGGGATAGGCGCTGCCTTGCCCACGGCGCGCAGAACTAGTTTAAGGAAGATTTGTGACTGAAACAGCTGTTCAGGCGGTACGTCTTTTTACCAGCGAATCCGTGACAGAAGGTCACCCGGATAAGATTTGTGACGCTATCTCGGACGCCATTCTTGACGCCCTCCTTAAGGAAGACCCAAACGCACACGTCGCCGTGGAGACTCTTGTCACCACGGGTCAAGTTCACGTTGTGGGTGAGGTGCGTACCTCCGGGTATGTGGAGATCCCGCAGATTGTACGCAAGACCCTCGTGGAGATCGGGTTTACCTCCTCCGACGTGGGATTTGACGGCCACACTTGTGGAGTCAACGTAGCCATTGGTGAGCAATCCCAAGAGATTGGTGCCGGAGTGGACGCCTCAACCGAGGTTCGCTCGGGCCAGTTTGAGGATGACGATCAATATGGCGCTGGCGACCAGGGCCTCATGTTCGGCTACGCAACGAATGAGACTCCAGAATTCATGCCGCTGCCGATCTCTACGGCACACCACCTTTCGCGGCGCCTCACCCAGGTCCGCAAGGAAGGCATCGTTCCTTCCCTGCGCCCAGATGGCAAGACCCAGGTCACCTTTGCATATGACGAGGACGATGTGCCGACTCGCTTAGAGACGATTGTCATCTCCACCCAGCATGATCCGGAGGTGACCCAGGACTGGCTCGCGGAGCAGCTTCGCACCCATGTCGTCGAGTGGGTCGTCAACGATGCGAACCTGAGCAAGTACTACACCGAAGACACCGAGCTCCTCATCAACCCCTCTGGTTCCTTCATTCTTGGCGGGCCAATGGGTGATGCAGGCCTGACTGGGCGCAAGATCATCGTCGATACCTACGGCGGCATGGCTCGCCACGGTGGTGGTGCCTTCTCCGGCAAAGACCCGAGCAAGGTGGACCGCTCAGCCGCCTACGCTATGCGTTGGGTAGCTAAGAACATCGTGGCCGCCGGTCTGGCCGATCGCGCCGAAGTGCAGGTTGCATACGCTATTGGCCGCGCAAAGCCCGTTGGTCTCTATGTCGAAACCTTCGGCACTGCTCAACCCGGTTTGAGCGATGCCGACATTCAGGCTGCGGTGGACAAGGTTTTTGATCTGCGCCCCGCCGCCATTATCCGAGAGCTCAACCTGCAGCGCCCGATCTACCGTCAAACCGCGGCCTACGGTCACTTTGGCCGCACCGATGTTGACCTTCCATGGGAGGACACCTCGCGGGCCGTCGACTTGCGCCGCGCCGCCGGCCTGTAGAATCGGGCGCTATGCCCAAGAAGACACCCGCCGCCCAGCAACCGGTCGCGCGGGTGTTGCCTTTGTTGGGGGTAGCGCACCTGGACCGCGAATTCGACTACCTCATCGATGAATCGGATTCGCAGGCCGCCCAGCCAGGCGTACGCGTGCGCATTCGCTTCAATGGTCGACTGGTCGACGCCATCCTGCTCTCCCGCGCCAGCGATTCCGACTTCGCTGGATCGCTTCGCTATATCGATCGCGTTATTTCCCCCTTTGCGGTGTACTCGCCGGAAATGTCGGCGCTCATCGAATCCCTTGCAGCCCGTTATGGCGGCGTGCGCTCTGATATCATCCGCGCCGCCATCCCGGCGCGTCATGCCAAGGCTGAGGAAGCGGATGTCGATACACCGTGGGAAGAATTAGGTACAGCGGAGCATCCGGATCTCTCTGCGTGGTCCGGGTACCAGCATGGTGAGTCCTTCGTGGACTCGGTGCTGTCGGGCCATATTGCGCGAGCAGCATGGCAGATAGCGCCGGGGGAGGATTGGGCAAGCGCGCTGGCAGCGCTGGGCACCAGTGTGGCGCTCCAAGGCGGCGGCGTGCTCATGGTCGTACCGGACCAGAAGGACCTGGATCAGCTCGAGGAGGCCTTTCGCCGCTACGTCTCTGCCAAACAAATCACGGTGCTCGCGCACAGCACCGGCCCCCAGGCGCGCTATCGCCGCTATCTATCGGCGTTGACGGGTCAAGCTCGAATCGTCATCGGAACTCGCTCCGCCGCCTTCGCCCCGGTCAAGGGCCTCCAATTGGCCGTCCTGCTCAACGATGGCGACGATAGCCTGGTTGACAACCTCAAGCCCTATGTTCACTCCAGGGAAGTGCTGAGCACACGCTCCGCGCAGGAAGGTTGCAGCCTCATCCTCGCCGGCCACGCCCGCACCGCGGAAGCCCAACTGCTCGTTGAATCGGGGTGGGCCCACGATCTTCTCCCCGCCGTGAACACACTGGAAGATAGGCTCCCCGAGATCGTTGCGGTGGGTGCGTATGGCGTCAACGTGGCCCGCCATATGCGGGGAGGCACGACGTCGGTAAGCGGCCCTGCCTTCCAAGCCACGCGGGCAGCCCTCGACCGCGGCGAGCCCGTCCTTGTTCAAGTCCCGCGCAAGGGCTACGCCCCAATCCTCGCCTGCGGGCAGTGCGCATCTCCTGCGCGGTGTCGTCATTGCAACGGTCCCTTAGGCCTGCCTTCCGCTCGCGGTTCGAAGCACGAGTCGACCGATTCTGCGGCGCTGCCCACGTGCCGGTGGTGCGGGCGCGTTGACGCGCATTACCGCTGTCCGGAGTGCGGCTCACCGCGGTTGCGTGCCATCGTGTTGGGCTCCGAGCGCACTGCGGAGGAGATGGGCCGGGCCTTTCCCAATACACGCGTGATTCAATCCGGTGGGCCCACGGTCGTAGATGAAATCCCAGACGCGCCGGCGCTCGTCATCGCTACACCCGGCGCGGAGCCGCGCGTGGCGAAAGGCGGGATGTACGGGGCTGCGCTTCTAGTGGAAACCGGGGCGTTGCTAGGCCGCCAGGATCTGCGCGCCACGGAGGACACGTTGGCCACATGGGCCGCGGCGGCCACCCTCGTAGCACCAGCCAAAGAGGGAGGTGCGGTCATAGTCGCTGCTGACGAACAACTGCCGCTGGTGGATTTCTTTCGCCGGTGGGACATGGTAGGCGCTGCGGCGGCCGAGTTGCAGGCGCGCCGCGAGGTTCGCTTTCCGCCCGCGGTGCATATGGCGGCGATCGACGGGGCCGACGCCTCCCTCGACGCCTTCCTGGAGCTAGCGGAGTTGCCGGAGCATGCGGAGCTTCTCGGACCCGTACCGTTGCCGCCTGGCGTGAGCTTGCCGGGTGAATACGATCATGAGCGCGGCGGCGAACCACAGCGTCTGCTAATTCGAACCCCGCTGGGCCCGAGGTCCCTGCTGGGCCAGGCCTTGCGCACAGCCAATTCCTTGCGCAGCGCTCGCAAGGATGTTTTGCCTCTGCGTATCGCCGTGGATCCGATAAACATCGGTTAACGCTGCGCTCCTTTCCACCCCTGTCGAGCGCCTCCCGCGGAAGGTGAACTATTCTCGGTGCAGGAGCGCGGAGGGCCCTGGGCAGGCAAGGAATGCCAAGGCCGACAACCCCCGCACGACGTGCCACACCGTCAACCACGAGGAGTACCACTATGACCGTGCGAGAGGTTCGTCTCTACGGCGACCCGGTCCTCACCACCAGAGCTGAGGAAATCACCGAGTTCGGGCCATCATTGGAACGCTTGGCTCAGGACATGCTGGAGACAATGGAAGCCGCAGGGGGAGTAGGTTTAGCGGCCAACCAGATCGGTGTGACCAAGCGCATCTTTGTCTTCGATTGCTCGCATTATCAGCATGGTTTGCGCGGTGCCGTCATTAACCCGGTATGGGAAGCGGTGGGCCAGGACATGCAGTTGGGGACCGAAGGTTGCTTGTCCATTCCCGGCATTTCGCAGCCCACTGAGCGCTTTTCTACCGTACGTCTGCGCGGATTCGACCCACACGGCCGCCCGATATCCATGCTTGCCTCTGGGCTGATGGCGCGTTGTATCCAACACGAGACGGACCACTTGGACGGGCTCTTGTTCTTGCAGCGTCTGAGCGATGAATTGCGGAAGGACTCTATGAAAACCATCCGCCAATCGGAGTGGTTCAACACATAGCCGTAGCCCTGCTTAATCAGCAGTACAGCAGATTCATTTTTGAACATTAGATTTAGAAACTCTCACACGAGAAAGGCATGCTCTAGCAGTGCGTATTGTTTTTGCCGGAACACCGGAGCCCGCAGTTGTGGCTTTGGAGAAGCTCATTGACTCACCCCATGAGGTGGCCGCAGTCATTACTCGGCCTGATGCCCGCCGGGGCCGTGGCCGCACCGTTCATCCAAGTCCGGTGAAGGCACTGGCGGAAAAGCACGGTATCGAGGTGCTCACGCCGACCACACTTAAGCCTGGCACCGAGGACGGTGATGCCCTGCGTGCACGACTAGCAGACATTGCTCCCGAGGCTATCCCCGTGGTTGCCTACGGAAACCTGATCACCGAGGACTTGCTGAGCCTTCCGACGCACGGTTGGGTGAACCTTCACTTCTCCCTGCTCCCGGCGTGGCGTGGCGCGGCACCGGTGCAAGCAGCCATTGCGGCTGGGGATTCTCGCACTGGTGCTACGACCTTCCGCATCGACCAAGGCCTGGACACTGGGGACATCCTCGCCACGATCGACGAGGACATCCAAGACACCGATACCGCGGATGACCTATTGACGCGGCTGGCCTATGCCGGTGGCGACCTCCTCGTGCGGACCATGGATGGGTTGGAAGACGGCAGCATCGCGCCGCAGCCGCAGGTAGGTGAAGCCTCTTACGCGCACAAGATCTCTACCGACGATGCCCGCATCGACTGGACTGCGCCCGCCGAGGCCGTTGATCGCCACATTCGCGCGCATACCCCAGGGCCGGGTGCTTGGACCCTGCTGGGGCAGTCACGCTTAAAGCTCGGTCCAGTAGAACCTGTGCCACCCACAGAACTTGAGGACCTTAATGAACATTCCGCGCTTTCCGCATTGCAACCGGGTGAAGTCCACGTGGCCAAGAAGGAAGTGATGGTCGGTACTGGCAGCACCCCGGTTCGTTTGGGAAAGATTCAACCGCCAGGCAAGAAGATGATGAATGCCGCCGACTGGGGCCGCGGGCTTGCGCACCAGTCTTCGCAGTCAGTAGAAGGCGGCGAGGATGAGGTGAAGTTCTCATGAGCGGAGGTTTTAGATCCCGCAGCAAGTCAGGCGATCCTGCAGACCGCGCGCCGCGTGGGAAGCAGCAACGCGGCGGTGCGAAACGCACTGCCAAGGGCAACAGGGAGCGTCGCGGCGGTCAGCGTCACGATACACGGCGCCCAGCGCCGTCGACCTCGGTGGTTTCTGCCGCGCAGCGCTGCGGGGTGGATCGTCCACGCGCGGTGGCTTTCGAAGTATTGCAACGCGTGGATGCAGACGATGCCTTTGCCAACCTCACGCTGCCGAAAGCCGTACGTGCCAATAACCTCAGTGGCCGCGATGCTGCCTTCGCCACCGAGTTAACCTACGGCACGCTGCGGACCGAAGGCGTGCTCGATGCCGTCATCGCCGAGTGCTCCTCTCGTGGCCTCGACGCTATCGCCCCCGACGTGCTCACCGCCCTGCGAATGGGAACCTACCAGGTGCTCTATACCCGCGTTGAGGCACACGCGGCGGTCGATACTACCGTGCGCCTCGTAGAGGCAGCTGGCCAGGACAAGGCTAAAGGTTTTGCCAACGGCATCATGCGCACCATCACCCGTACACCGGCGCAAGCGTGGTTGGATCAGCTTGCTCCCCAAGGCCAGGTGGCTGCTTTGGCCTTCCGCCATGCCCATCCGGAGTGGATTGCCTGCTCCTTCGGCCGTGCCTTGGGTGTGTTGGAATCCGATGGCGCTGGTGTGCTCAGCGCCGATCAGTCGCTTGAGCTGGAGCGCGCACTCGAGGCGGACTCCCAACGCCCCGTTGTGCACTTGGTAGCGCGCCCCGGTGAGATTTCCGCCGAAGAACTCGCCCTGATCACCGGTTGCGAGGAAGGTCGCTATTCTCCCTATGCGGTCTACCTTGAGCACGGGGATCCTGGTTCGCTAGAGCCGGTTCGCCAACGGCTAGCGGCGGTCCAGGACGAAGGTTCGCAGCTCATTGCCCGCGCGGTAACGGAAGCCGAGCTCAGTGGTGAAGACACTGGACGCTGGCTGGATCTGTGCGCCGGACCTGGTGGCAAGGCCGCCCTTATGGGGGCCATCGCCCGAATTGAGGGCGCGACAGTCGATGCCGTTGAAGTCTCCCCGCATCGCGCCACCTTGGTGGAAAAGACGGTGGGGGACCTGCCTGTGCGCGTGCACCAAGCGGACGGCCGAGCACCAGGACTGAAACCAGGCTTCGACCGCGTGCTGGTCGACGCCCCCTGCTCCGGCCTAGGCGCGCTCCGCCGGCGCCCGGAAGCTCGCTGGCGCAAAGCCGAATCGGATATTGCGGAGCTTAACCAGCTGCAAACCGAGCTCCTGGAATCCGCGTTGGAGCTGGTGCGCCCAGGTGGCGTCGTGGTGTACTCGACTTGCTCGCCGGATCTGCGTGAGACCAGGGGCATCGTGGATGCCGCCGTGCAGCGGCACGCAGAGGGAGCAGCGATTCACATCGAAGAACTAAATACGCGCGACGTGCTGCCGGAGATGGGGGACCTTGGCGCCGAGCTGTCCGCGCAGATGTGGCCGCACCGCCATGGCACCGATGCGATGTTTTTCGCGGTCTTGCGCCGAGTAGCGGACTGAGGCTGCGAGAGGGACTAGGCTGAAGGTCATGTCTGCACTCTCGTCTGGTCCCATTATTTCCCCGTCCATCTTGGCCGCCGACTTCACCCGTTTGGGCGAAGAGGTCCGCGCCGTGGCCAACGCGGATTGGATCCACGTTGACATCATGGATGGACACTTCGTCCCGAACCTGTCTTTTGGCCCGGATATCACCGCGACGGTGGACGGGATTACACCCCAGACGCTGGACGTTCACCTCATGATTGAGGAACCCGAGAAGTGGGTAGAAACCTACGCCAAGGCCGGCGCCGATTGCATCATCTTCCACGTCGAGGCCGTTGCCGACAAGGACGCGGCCATCGCCCTGGCGCGCACAATCCAGGATTTAGGTGTACGCGCGGGCTTTTCCATTAAGCCTGGCACGCCGATCGAGCCTTGGCTGGACGCCCTCGAGCACTTCGACGAAGTGCTCGTTATGTCAGTTGAGCCGGGCTTTGGCGGTCAGAGCTTCATGCCGGATCAGCTGGACAAGGTGCGCGCCTTGCGCGCGGCCATCGACGAGCGCGGTCTGGACGTCCTCATCGAGATTGACGGTGGCATTTCCGCTGAAACGATTCGCTCCGCCGCCGAGGCGGGCTGCGATGCTTTCGTCGCAGGTTCCGCCATCTACAAACAAGCAGACAAGACAGCGGCCGTCGACGAGCTGCGTAGCTTGGCGACGCTGTGATCCCACACCTAGACTCAGCGGTTCTCACGCGGGCGCTGCGTGTGGCCATGGAGGCCGGCGATAAGGTGCGCGGCACGACGAGCCCAAACCCGCCTGTAGGAGCGGTCGTACTTGATGCCGCCGGCCGCGTCGCCGGTGTCGGCGCAACCCAGCCTCCGGGCGGTCCGCATGCCGAAGTCATGGCGTTACGCGATGCGGGCGACAAGGCGCGCGGCGGCACCGCGGTCGTGACCTTGGAACCCTGTAACCACACCGGACGTACAGGGCCCTGTGCGCAGGCGCTAATCGATGCCTCTGTGGCCGCCGTTTACTTCCTCCACCCAGACCCCACCCCGGAGGCCGGCGGCGGCGCGGCCACATTGCGCGGCGCCGGCATTACCGTGGGGCAGATTGAGGCGCCGGAAGACGTGAGCGATGCACTCGCCGGGTGGTTGGGTGCGGTGCGTTTGGGCAGGCCGCACGTTACGCTCAAGTTTGCCCAAAGCCTCGACGGGTTCACCGCTGCAGTGGATGGCAGCAGCCAATGGATTACCGGGGAGCAGGCTCGCGAGCATGTGCACCGCGACCGGGCACAAAGGGATGCCATCCTCATCGGCACGGGCACCGCGCTGGCAGATAACCCGTCGTTGACGGCACGTTACCCGGACGGCTCCTTGCGTAAAACGCAGCCGCGGCGCGTCGTCATCGGCTCCCGGGACGTGGAGCAAGGCAGTAATCTGGCAAAGCTAGGTTTCGAGCACTATGCCACCCCGCAGGAGGCGCTAGCCGAGCTATACGCCACCGGCGCGCGCGACATTCTCGTCGAAGGCGGCGCTGGACTCGCGACGAGCTTTATGGAACTGGGCAGCGTGGATTGCATTCAGGCATACATCGGCAACGTCATCCTTGGCCAGGGCAGAGGAGTACTCACTCGGGCTGTGGCCTCGAACTTGGCGCTGGCTCCGAGGTGGCAGCGCGCAGCGGTTACCGAGCTTGGCGCCGACCTGCTCGTGGAATACCGGAAGAACGAGAAGTAGGAAAGGGGAGTACGGACTATGTTTACCGGACTCGTAGAAGAAATCGGGCACGTCGATAGCGTGGAACCGCAGGGCGATGCAGTCCGTTTGGGCATCGCGGCATCCACCGTGCTGAGAGATGCGCAGTTGGGTGATTCCATCGCTGTCAACGGCGTCTGCCTGACAGTAGCCGAGCTGGGAGAAGGAACCTTCATCGCAGACGTTATGAAGGAATCCTTGAACCGCAGCTCCCTCGGCGAACTCGAGGTGGGATCGCCGGTCAACCTCGAGCGGGCGGTGCTCCCAACGACTCGTTTGGGTGGCCACATCGTGCAGGGCCATGTCGACGGCACCGGCACGCTGCTTTCCCGTACCCCCTCGGAGCACTGGGAGGTGTTGCGTTTTAGCCTGCCGCGGGAGCTCGCCCGATACGTCGTGGAGAAGGGATCCATCGCCGTCCAAGGAACGTCCCTGACGGTGTCCGCGGTGTCGGCGGATGAAGATAAACCTGGCGCGGATGGCTTTTTTGAGGTCTCTCTCATTCCCACCACATTGCGCGATACCGTGTTTGGTGCGATGGCGCCCGGCGCCCGCGTAAACCTCGAGGTAGACGTGGTTGCAAAGTATGTTGAGAAAATGGTTCACCCTAACGCCCACGCCGCGGGCGCAGAGGGATAGAGTTAGTCCTTATGAGCGCTGCAGATTCAGCATTTAGTTTAGATAGCGTCGAGCAAGCCATCGCCGACATCGCGGCCGGCAAGGCCGTCGTCGTCGTGGACAATGAAGATCGGGAAAACGAAGGTGATCTCATCTTCGCCGCCGAGCTCGCCACCCCGGAACTCGTGGCTTTCATGGTGCGTTATAGCTCCGGATATATTTGTGCACCTTTGCTCCCAGAGGACTGCAAGCGCCTGAACTTGCCCCCGATGATGGCGGTTAACCAGGACGTGCGGCAGACCGCCTACACCGTCACCGTGGACCTGGCTAATGGCTCCACTGGCATCTCCGCTACCTCGCGCTGTGAGACCATCCGCAAGTTGGCTGATCCCTCCTCCGAGCCGTCGCAGTTTACGCGCCCGGGCCATGTCGTCCCGCTGGCTGCCCGCCCGAATGGTGTGCTCGAGCGTGATGGCCACACGGAAGCCGCGATCGATCTGGCACGGTTGGCGGGGCTCCGCCCGGCCGGCGTGCTCTGTGAGATCGTTTCCGAAAAAGACCCCACGGATATGGCTCGCTCGCCGGAGCTGCGCCGCTTTGCCGACGCCCATGGGCTCACGATGATCTCCATCGAGCAGCTCATCGAATGGCGCCGCCACAATGAGCAACAGGTTCACCGCGAGGTAGAAACCCGCCTGCCCACCGAGTACGGCGAGTTTCGCGCGGTGGGCTATGTGAATGGCGTCGACAAGCGCGAGCACATTGCCCTCTTCGTCGGTGACGTGGAGAGCTATTCCGGTGCGGAAGACGTACCTGTCCGCGTGCACTCTGAGTGCCTGACCGGTGATGTCTTCGCATCTGAGCGCTGCGACTGCGGCCCGCAGCTGCAGGAATCCCTCCGCGCGGTCCAAGCGGCCGGGCGTGGCATTGTCATCTACCTGCGCGGGCAGGAAGGGCGTGGCATTGGCTTGGTGAACAAGCTCAAGGCCTATCGCTTGCAAGATGACGGGATGGACACCGTCGACGCCAACGTGGAACAGGGGCTGCCTGAAGACGCCCGCGAGTACTCCGTTGCCGGGCAAATCCTACGCGATGTGGGCGTGAAATCCGTCAACCTCTTGACCAACAACCCTCACAAGGGTGAAGGGCTACAGGGCTTCGGCATTGACGCCACCGCCCGCACCGGTCTGGCTACACCTGCCACGGCGGAAAACATTAGCTATCTGCGCACGAAGCGCGACAGGATGGGCCACGACCTGCCACAGGTGGCCGAATGGGATCTCAAACACTCCTAGAGCATTAAGACCAAACACTGGAACAAAACAAAGGAGCACACCGTGAGCAAGGAAGGCCTGCCAACCCCGAACAATGTCTCGGGAGAGGGACTGCGCGTCGCCGTAGTCACCGCCACGTGGAACGCCGAGATCTGCGATCAGCTACACCGCCGCGCGCTTGAGACCGCCGAGGCCGCTGGCGCTGAGGTCACTCCGTTGCGCGTCGTCGGCGCCCTAGAGCTGCCCGTCGTGGTCCAGGCTGCAGCGCGCACCCACGATGCTGTCGTGGCGCTGGGCTGTGTCGTCCGCGGCGGCACTCCGCACTTTGACTACGTGTGTGATTCGGTCACTCAGGGGTTGACGCGGATTGCTCTCGACGAGTCGACGCCCGTGGGAAATGGTGTCCTGACGGTGAACGACTATGAGCAAGCTGTCGATCGCGCCGGATTTGAGAACTCTTCAGAAGATAAAGGCGCGGAGGCTATGCATGCAGCTTTAGAAACCGTGCATACGTTGCGTACACTGAACGAGTCGACCCTAAAGTAGGCTGCCAAGCGCAACCACGGCGATCTGCATACCGCGCAGGCCCGTGGCCTTTCTTAGCGGAGTGATGAGGAGAAGGAAACTCGATGACGGATCCACAGGTGCCTTCGGCGCACGAAGAGCGTGCGCGGTCAGCCCGCGCTGGCAAGGCCTCCCAATCCTCGCAGCCGGGGGCGCCCGCTGCGTCTGGGGGTTCCTCGAGCGTGAGCGATGAGCAGGTGCGGGCTTATACCAGCGCCGATCCCTTCGCCCAGACTTCATCCAAGCCCTGGGAGTATGAGACAACCTCGCCCTACCTGCGCAAGGTGGCAATCATCTGGATCATCCTTGTGATGGCAGCGCACCTGTTTATGGGCTTCACGGTTGGCTTGTCCTTTACCGGCGCGACTGTGACAACGATTGATAAGTTTGCCTTCCCCGGCGTCGGCGTGATTATCTCCATCCTGTCTTGGTTGGCGCTGACGCGTCCGCGGCTGCGCGCGAACTCCGATGGCGTAGAGATCCGCAACATTGTGGGAACCCGCTTCTACCCGTGGCAGGTCATCTATGGCCTGTCCTTTCCCGAAGGCTCGCGCATGGCACGCATCGAACTTCCTGACTTTGAATATGTTCCGGTGTGGGCCCTGCAATCGGGCGATAAGCAGGACATTATCACCAAGGTCCGCTCTTTCCGTGACTTGGAAGCCCGCTACATGCCGCAGGATGACTAGTGGCTGATCCCTCTGAGTACCGCCCTGCGCCCGGAAGCATCCCCACGGATCCGGGCGTTTATAAGTTCCGCGATGACAATCGCCGCGTCATCTATGTGGGCAAAGCAAAGAATTTGCGGGCGCGGCTATCGAACTATTTTCAAGACATCACGCAACTGCACCCGCGGACCCGCCAAATGGTCCTCACTGCGGCTTCGGTGGAATGGACCGTGGTGGCCAGCGAGGTGGAAGCGCTGCAGCTGGAGTACACGTGGATTAAGCGCTTCGATCCACGCTTCAACGTCATGTACCGCGATGACAAAACGTATCCGATGCTTGCGGTATCTGTGGGGGAGACCATCCCGCGAGCGTTTTTCTACCGCGGCCCACGCCGTAAAGGTGTGCGCTACTTTGGCCCCTATTCCCACGCCTGGGCAGTGCGTGAATCGCTTGACCTGCTGACGCGAATTTTCCCTATGCGCACGTGTGCCAAAGGGGTATTCAACCGCCATGAGCGCTTGGGGCGGCCTTGTTTGTTGGGGTATATCGGAAAATGCGATGCCCCCTGCATTGGCAGGGTGAGCGCCGAGGAACACCGTGAGACGGTGAACCAGCTGCTGAGCTTCATGAACGGCAATACTGGTCCTGTGCGCAAGCGACTAACCCAGCGAATGGAGGAAGCCTCAGAGAACCTCGAGTTCGAGCTGGCTGCCCGCCTGCGCGACGATCTCGGCGCGATTGACAAGCTCATGGAGCAACAGGCTGTGGTGCTTTCCGACGGCACCGACGCCGACCTCATCGCGTTTAGCTCCGACGAGTTGGAGGCAGCAGTTCAGATCTTTCACGTGCGCGCGGGGCGCATCCGCGGCCAGCGAGGCTGGGTGGTGGAACGCTCCGGTGACCAAGCCATCACGGAGCCAATCGAGGAAGGACAGCCTGATCCGGGGCTTCCGGCGCTCATCCAGAATTTCTTAATCCAGTTCTATTCGGATGCCGTGGAGCGCCAGCGCCAGGAGGCCGCGGAAGACGCCAAGCTGGAGCGCAGGGGAGTAGACCAGGAATCCCATACCGCGGTTCATCGGGGAAACGCCATCCCTCGTGAGATCTTGGTCCAAACGCTGCCGGACGAAGCCGATGAGGTGAAGATAGTTCTGGAGGACCTGCGGGGCGCGCAGATTGACTTGCGGGTTCCGCAACGCGGTGACAAGCGTGCCTTGATGGAGACCGTCGAGCGCAATGCGAAGGAGCAGCTGCGGCAGCACAAACTCAAGCGAGTCGGAGACCTTACTGCCCGATCCGCAGCCCTGCAGGAGCTGCAGGAAGCGTTAGACATGGATTCCGCGCCGCTGCGCATCGAGTGCACGGATATCTCGCACATTCAGGGCACCGATGTCGTGGCCTCCCTGGTGGTTTTCGAGGATGGGCTACCGCGCAAGTCCGATTACCGCCGCTACCGCATCAAGGAGGCGGCGGGCGATGGCCGCTCCAACGACGTGGGGTCTATCGCTGAGGTGACTCGGCGCCGCTTCAAGCACCACCACGAGGACAAACGAGCGGTTCCGGACGAGGAGCTGGAGAACACCACCTTCGCTGAAGAAATGGTCCGCGAGGAGGCTGCGAGCCAGACCAAACGCAGCTCCTACCCGCCGCAATTGTTCATCGTCGACGGTGGCGCACCGCAGGTGGCGGCGGCGCAGGCGGTCTTCGACGAGCTCGGCATCGTCGATGTGACACTCATCGGCCTGGCCAAGCGCCTGGAAGAAGTGTGGGTCCCGGGCGATGATGAGCCGGTGATTCTGCCGCGTAATTCGCAGGCGCTATTTCTTCTTCAGCACCTCCGCGATGAGGCGCACCGCGTAGCTATTACGTACCACCGACAGCAGCGGTCGAAGCGGATGCGCTCGTCCGTACTCGATGCGGTACCGGGATTGGGGCCGCAGCGGCGCACCGATCTGGTGAAGCACTTCGGCTCAGTGAAGAAGCTCAAAGAGGCCAGCGTGGAGGAGATTGCTGCGGTGAAGGGGTTTGGCCCGAAGCTGGCGCAGACGGTATTTGAGCATCTCCAGGATTCCTAAGCAGGATTCCCTCCTTGCCTCGTGAACAGATGGTAAGAATGGAAGTCATGACGCTGTTAGACTCCCCACCCATTTTGATCACGGGCATGTCAGGCGGTGGCCTGACGTCGGCGGCTAAAGTGCTGGAGGATAAGGGCTATTACGTAGCCCACAACATTCCGCCGAAGTCTATCGTCGACCTACTGAGGCTGTGCGCTCGGCCCGATTCCCCGGTGACAAAGATTGCCGCGGTGACCGATGTACGTTCCCGAATGTTTCCGGGTTCTTTAGCGGAAACCTTGGAGGAACTCGAAAAGCTGGATATGAAGCCCACCCTGCTCTTCCTCGATGCGCGCGATGATGTGCTCATCCGTCGCTTCGATTCGGTGCGGCGTACCCACCCGATGCAGGAGGGTGAAACCCTCAAAGCAGGCATCCAACGAGAGCGCGCAGCGGTGCAATCAATTCGCGAGCGCGCGGACATCATCATCGATACGACCAACCTGTCCGTCCATGATCTGCGGCGCGCTATCGAAGCATCCTTCGGCGAAATGGGTCATGAGAAGCAACACGTCACGCTTGAGTCCTTCGGCTTCAAGCATGGCTCCCCGCGTGACGCGGACCTTGTCGTTGATGTTCGCTTTCTTCCCAATCCCTATTGGGTACCTGAGCTGCGGGGGTACCGTGGCACCGACGAGCCGGTTGCAGATTATGTCTTGTCTCAAGAGGCGGCTGAGCCCTTTATCGAGCGGTTCATCACCATGTTTGACTCGATGCTCACCGGCTACCGCCATGAGGGGAAGAACTTCATCACCGTGGGTATCGGTTGTACCGGTGGACACCATCGCTCCGTGGCCGTTACGGAAGAAATTGCCCGCCGCCTCAGGGAACGCGGTGAGCTCGATGTGAGCACGTTGCACCGAGATATTTCTCGCGATTAGGTGCGATACGATACATATTCATTCCCTACCTGAATAGTTGAAAGCTAGTGTTCCCGTGACGACTCTCCCTATCCACATGGCTAGCCTGGGCGGCGGCCATGGGCTGTATCAAACTCTGCTGGCCGCACGCCGTACGGGCGCAGAGACAATCTCCGCCATCGTCACCGTGGCCGATGATGGCGGTTCCTCCGGCCGCTTACGCCGTGAGATGGATATAATCCCGCCTGGTGATTTGCGCATGGCCCTTGCCGCTCTGTCGAGCGATTCGGACGAAGGGCAGCTGTGGGCTTCTACTTTGCAGCATCGATTCCAGAGCACTGGTGCCATGGCCGGGCACGCTGTGGGCAATCTCCTTATCGCCGGTCTCAACGAGGTGTTGGGGGACTTCCAGGCGGCGCTCGATGCCGTTGCGCGTTTGACGGAGTCGGCCGGACGGGTGCTGCCGGCCGTAAATCTACCGCTCGAGATTGAGGCGGATGTTTCCGGGCTTGACGACGACCCCCGTATCATGCGCTCCGTGCGCGGCCAGGTGGCCGTTGCCTCAACTGTGGGGCAGGTGCGCCGCGTGCGCATCATCCCGGAGAAGCCGGAAGCTAACCCGGAAACGATCGCTGCGCTGCACGACGCGGATTTGATCACCTTGGGCCCCGGCTCGTGGTTTAGCTCCGTGCTCCCGCACGTTCTCGTTCCAGACATCGTCAACGCTATAACGTCGTCGGATGCCCTTCGCGTGGTGGTGCTCAATCTTTCCGCCGAACCAGGGGAGACCCAGGGGTTTTCTGCGGAGCGCCACCTGCACGTGCTAGCGCAGCATGCGCCAAACCTGCGGGTCGACAAAGTCATCGTCGACGGCACCGGTCTCCCCAATGAATCGGAGCGAGTCTTTGTGCAGCGCGCTGCTAGTGTGCTCGGCGCCAGCGCAGTATTTCGGGATGTCTGTCAGACGGACGCTGACGGGAACTCGCTGAACAAACACTGTCCAGACAAGCTAGCGCAAGTTCTCACCGAACTGTATTCCGAGTACGCTGCCGAACGTGGGGCGACGGCGGGTGCCCCGGGCACTCATCGGGGCTAGGCGCACGATAGACTATGGGGCATTCATTGTTCACTGCTACGTCATAGCGCACAAGCGCGGCGCGACGCGTTGCGTGCCTTCCAGAGTGAGGTCAGGTTGCGTCGTACTGCGCTACTGCCGACGTTCGCGGTGCACTGTGTCAAGAGTCGAAAGGGGAGGCACGAGGTGTCTGCGTCGTTGACCGAGCAGGTCAAGGAAGAGCTTACGGCGGTGTCCGTACCGCGCCAGTCCGCTCGTGCGGCGGAGGTTGCCGCAATTCTCAGGTTTGCCGGTGACCTCCACACCACCGGGGATCGAGTGAGGTACGAGGTCGAATTGGAATCCCAGAGCGTGGCCAATCGTTTGGTCACTGCGCTCGATGAGCTGTACTCAATCGCGGCGAGCACCCATGTGGCGGGTCCCGCTGCATCCTCTAAGAAGAGTAGAGTGCAAGTGCGAATCACCTCTGGGGCCAAGGAGCTTACGAGGCGGCTGGGTTTGGTAACTCGTTCCGGACACCCCGTGGTGGGCCTGCCACCGCAGGTCATTTCAGGTTCTGTTGCTGATAATGAAGCGGCGTGGCGTGGAGCCTTCTTGGCTCAAGGATCATTGACAGAGCCGGGCCGCTCTTCAGCGCTCGAGGTGACGTGTCCGTGCCAGGAGGCGGCTCTCGCCCTCGTGGGCTGCGCGCGCCGTTTGGGCGTGGTGGCGAAGACCAAGGAAACACGCGGCGCCGACCGCGTCGTGGTGCGCGATGGCGACGCCATTGGCGCGTTGCTGACCCGTATGGGCGCTCAGGAGACTCGCCTGACGTGGGAAAAGAAGCGCATCCAGCGAGAGGCTCACGACACCTCCCGCCGCCTCGACAACTTTGACGATGCCAACTTGCGCCGTTCCGCTCGAGCGGCAGTAACCGCTGCGGCCCGCGTCGAGCGTGCCATGGTGATCTTGGGTGATGACGTGCCGGAGCACTTGGCTGATGCTGGCCGCCTACGTGTGCAGCACCGCGAAGCCTCCTTGGAAGAACTCGGGCGTTTGGCAGATCCGCCGATGACCAAGGACGCGGTGGCTGGACGTATTCGCCGCCTATTGTCCATGGCGGATAAACGCGCCAAGGAACTTGGTGTACCGGATACGACGAAAGCGGTGACTGAGGATCTCTTTGAGGAGTCCTAGAATCCAAACGTCGTAGTCTCCAATCCTTGCCCCAGACAGAGTCGTGAGTGCCCGTTCGGGCACTGAAAGGCTCGTCTGGGGCATTTTTCACGGTTTGGGTGCCCGTACTGTTTTGGGTTAACCCGCTCTTTTCCGGTTAAGTGAGATATCCCACCCTACAATTCCGACACCCAACACAATCCCACATAATCGGGCATTACCGCAGGTGTCTGAACTTTGGTCCCCCACCATCCCCGATAGAAGCCTTAACAGTGTACGCCTCTTTGTGCCGTCATGTGAGAGCTTGCAACAGGAGCTCACATGCTCACTGCGGGAAGCACAATGGGTCGGTACTATCGGCCGTGTTGGGAAAACCACCGAGCACGTCACGGAAGTGGCAGAGCAACGGTTCCGCGGAAGCGGTTTACCGCACTGCCGTTAAAGACAGAGTCTCGGAAGCCCCACAACAGAACTTCACTCGATTATTTGAGGAGACATTACAGTGACCATTCGCGTAGGTATCAACGGATTTGGCCGTATCGGCCGTAACTTCTTCCGTGCAGTTGCACAGGGCAACACCGACCTCGAGGTCGTAGCCGTCAATGACCTGACTGACAACGGCACTCTTGCCAACCTGCTTAAGTACGACTCCGTGCTGGGCCGCTTCGACGGCACCATCGAGCACGACGAGGAGTCCATCACCGTCAACGGTCACCGCATCGCTGTCTCCGCAGAGCGTGACCCGAAGAACCTGAAGTGGTCTGAGCACAACGTTGACATCGTCATCGAGTCCACCGGCTTCTTCACCGACGGTGAGGCTGCCAAGGCTCACATCGAGGCCGGTGCCAAGAAGGTCATCATCTCCGCACCGGGCAAGAACGTTGACGGCACCTTCGTCTACGGCGTCAACTCCGACAAGTACGATGCTGATAAGCACAACGTCATCTCCGCTGCTTCCTGCACCACCAACTGCCTGGCTCCGATGGCAAAGGTCCTCAACGACAAGTTCGGCATTGAGAAGGGCCTCATGACCACCGTTCACTCCTACACCGGTGACCAGCGCCTGCAGGATGCTCCGCACCGCGACCTGCGCCGCGCCCGCGCCGCCGCCGTGAACATGGTTCCGACCTCCACCGGCGCTGCTAAGGCTGTCGCTCTGGTTCTGCCGGAGCTCGAGGGCAAGCTGGACGGCTACGCAATGCGCGTTCCGACCATCACCGGTTCCGCCACCGACCTGACCTTCGAGGCTTCCCGCGAGGTTACCGCCGAGGAGATCAACGCTGCCATCAAGGAAGCTGCTACCGGCGAATTCGGTGAGACCCTGGGCTACACCGAGGACCCGATTGTCTCCACTGACATCATCACCGACCCGCACGGCTGCATCTTCGATGCCGGCATGACCAAGGTCTCCAACGGCAACCTGGTCAAGGTACTCGGCTGGTACGACAACGAGTGGGGCTACACCAACCAGCTCGTCCGCACCACCTCCTTGGTTGCCTCCAAGCTCTAAGGACTCGATTCTTAGAATGAGCACAGTGAACCAAGCTGTGATTGCCTGCGGTAGCACCACAGGTTAGAAAACCGGCCCATGCGCCACGCCTCATGATTACGTGGCGTGCGCTGGGCCGTTATTCGTCTATCCAGAACGCACACGGCGCCCCGAACCCGCCGTGCTAGGCGTTCACCACACTTTCTAATTGAATAGCATTAACCTTTAGCTTGAATACCTACCTTTAAGGAGAACACTATGGCTTTCAAGACTGTGGACGACTTGCTCGCAGAAGGCGTTTCCGGCCGTCACATCCTTGTTCGTTCGGACTTCAACGTTCCGCTCGATGACGAGGGAAACATCACCGACTCTGGCCGTATCACCGCCTCGTTGCCGACTATCAAGGCATTGATCGAAGGCGGAGCCAAGGTCATCCTGTCCGCGCATCTGGGTCGCCCGAAGGGCGAGGTCAACCCGAAGTACTCCCTGGCACCGGTTGCTGAGGCACTGTCTGAGGCCCTGGGCCAGTACGTTGCCCTGGCCGGCGACGTCAGCGGTGAGGATGCCCATGAGCGCGCCAACGGCCTCAATGATGGCGATGTCCTGCTGCTCGAGAATGTTCGCTTCGATCCTCGCGAAACCTCCAAGGACGAGGCCGAGCGTGGGGCCTTTGCCGATGAGCTCGTTGCACTCGCTGCGGATAATGGCGCCTTCGTTTCTGATGGCTTTGGCGTCGTCCACCGCGCACAGGCTTCGGTGTATGACGTCGCCAAGCGCCTGCCTGCCTACGCCGGCAAGCTGGTTCAGAAGGAAGTGGAGACCCTCGCAGCAGTGGCTGAGAAGCCTGAGCACCCGTATGTTGTCGTACTCGGCGGCGCTAAGGTTTCCGACAAGCTCGGTGTGATCGAAGCCCTTGCTGGCAAGGCCGACAAGGTCATCATCGGCGGCGGCATGTGCTACACGCTCCTGGCTGCAAAGGGCTACAACGTTCAGAATTCCCTGCTGCAAGAAGACCAGATCGACAACTGCAAGGAGCTGCTCGAGCGCTTCGGCGACAAGATCGTCCTGCCGGTCGACCTCGTTGCTGCAACCGAGTTCAACGCTGACGCAGAGAACAAGGTCGTTGCACTCGACGGAATTCCGGAGGGCTGGATGTCCCTCGATATTGGACCGGAGTCTGTAAAGAAGTTCGACGAGGTCATCGCTTCCTCCAAGACCGTCTTCTGGAACGGCCCGATGGGCGTGTTCGAGATGGAGGCCTTCTCCAAGGGCACCGCAGGTGTCGCTCAGTCCATCATCGACGCCACCGCGAAGAACGGCTCCTTCACCGTCGTTGGCGGTGGCGACTCCGCAGCCTCCGTCCGCCTCCTCGGCCTCGACGAAGAAGGCTTCTCCCACATTTCCACGGGCGGCGGCGCTTCCTTGGAGTTCCTGGAGGGCAAGGAGCTGCCGGGCGTTAAGGTCCTGGAATCCTAGTCATATACACCGTCAACACAGTCTGATCTAGAAAGGCTAATCATGGCACGTACCCCGCTAATTGCTGGTAACTGGAAGATGAACCTCGACCACAAGGAAGCCATCAGCTCCCTGCAGAAGTTCGCCTTCTCCCTGCCGAAGGACTACTACGAAAAGGTCGACGTGGCCTTCATGGTCCCGTTCACTGATATCCGCACTGTGCAAACGCTTGTCGACGGCGACGACCTCCAGTTCACCTATGGCGCACAGGATATTTCCAAGCACGAGTCTGGCGCCTACACCGGTGAAGTATCCGGCAAGATGCTGTCCGCCTTGGGCTGCTCGTGGGCAGTCGTAGGCCACTCCGAGCGCCGTCAGTACCATGGCGAGACCGACCAGCTCGTTGCGGAAAAGGCTGCAGCGGCACTGGCTAACGGAATCAGCCCGATTGTGTGCGTCGGCGAACCCCTCAACGTGCGCGAGGCTGGCACCCACGTCGACTACGTGGTCACCCAGACGCGCAACTCCCTGCAGGGGCTTGCCGCAGAGGATCTTGCCAAGACCGTCATCGCATACGAGCCCGTGTGGGCAATCGGCACCGGCAAGGTTGCCTCCGCTGATGACGCACAGGAAGTGTGCGCCGCTATCCGTGAGCTCATTCGCGAGCTGGGTGGCGATGAAGTGGCCGAAGGCATCCGCATTCTCTACGGTGGTTCCGTCAAGGTCGACTCCATCGCAGAGATCGTGGGCAAGCCTGATGTAGACGGCGGCCTCGTCGGCGGTGCATCCCTGAAGGGCGAGGAGTTTGCCAAGTTGGCGGCTAACGCTGCACAGGGCGCTTAGTTCTTCCAGCTGATCGCATCTGCACCACTCTGTCGTGGCGGGTCGGAATGGTTTCTGGCCCGCCACGTGGTGTATCATCAAGGTTTATTGCGCCCGTTCGCTGGCGCCCCTTTTCCAGCGTGAAAGTGATGCACACCTTCACGCGCCACACTAACCGTTTGAACGCGTACAACAAGGAACTATTTCATGATCTTGGCACTGGAAATCATCCTCGTGATTGCCGCAATCTTGATGTCTATCTTCGTGCTGCTGCACAAAGGTAAGGGCGGCGGCCTGTCCAGCCTCTTTGGCGGCGGCGTACAGTCCAACCTGTCTGGTTCCACCGTGGTGGAAAAGAACCTCGACCGCTATACCGTGGTCATGGTGGTCATCTGGCTCGCCTGCATCGTAGCCCTGAACCTGCTGCAGGCTTATAGCTAAAGGCCGCTGACGAGCCTCCGGCTCCGGACACGATTAACGCCGCGTGCCTCCTCACGTCGAGGGGGACACGCGGCGTTATAGGTTTTCTCGGCCCGGGCGCACGCGTTGTTAGAGCTTCTGCGCGGCGTCTTCGCTCACGAAAAGCAGGGTCTCTTCCGCTCCCTGGGCGCCAGCGGCCGGCCAGTCTTCTGCGGCAGCGCCAGCAACAAGGTGTGATACCGCCTCGGCTTTTTCTTCTCCGGAGACAAGGAACCAAATGCGCTGGGAGCGGTTGATCGCGGGATAGGTTAGCGTGACACGCTCCGAAGGCGGCTTCGGGGAATCGTGGACAGCGAATGCATAGTCCGAGTCCTCGTAGACTGCCTCCGAATGCGGGAAGAGGGAATTGATATGGCCTTCGTGTCCCATGCCGAGGAGATGCAGATCAAAACCCTCAGGTGCGAATTCACGAATCTCGCCTTCGTAAGCCTGGGCGGCGTGTTCCATGGACACGGCGCCCAAGTCATAGCCGTGGATATGGCGCTCGGGAACGGCGACCTGGCTCAGGAGTGCTTCGCGGGCTTGGCCCTCGTTGGAATCAGGATCACTGACCGGCACGTTGCGCTCGTCGCCGAAGAAGACATGGACTCGCGTCCAGTCCACCGAGAGGGCAGGGAAGTCGGTTCCTTGCTGCTGGGCGGCGTGAGCAAGGCGAGCCAATTCGCGCAAGACACCAATGCCTGCACCGCCACCGGTGAGGACTACGCGGGCTACTCCGTCTTTGTGAAGGCCTCCGCCCGGGGCTTGAACCGCCGCAACCGTCTCAATAAAGGCGAGTGCGGCGGAGGATATGAGCTCATCGATGTCGCTAACGCGGCGAAGCGTGACCATAGTGCAGAAAGATCCTTGTGAATGCTGTGTCTAGGGGTCTAGGGGTCTAGGTGAAAAAGAAAAGTTTACGACTACACACTGTAGTCCACTCGAGCTAAAGCGCGGAGAGAATGGGCGTATGTCTTATCTGCGTCGAGGTGGCGGAGTTCCTCTGAGAGTACTTCCGCTTCGGAACGTACGGTGAGGCTTACGAGGGACTCTGGGGAGCCGGGAACGCTGACCCTGACCGTCTCGGAATCGACAACGGTCACGCTGACATCTGCAGTGGGGCGGCGGAAGACTACCGAGGAGATCGGGAAAGGACCCGCGGTGCAGTCCGAGACGGTGCGGGTGACGGGGACGGAGAGGGCGTCGAGAAGCCAGCCAGCTGCAAAGTCGACTGCAGCGTGGTGCTCAGCACCAGAAATTTCGACGGAAATGACCGGCTCATGGGGGTGACGGTCAAGCGCCGAGGCTACGATGCCACGCCACAGGGTAATAGCGCCCCACGACATGTCGGAATCACCAGGCGTGTAGCCCGAAGACAACACGTGCAGGTCATACTGGTCAACGCCGCTGCCGAAAGCCACGTTCGTAATGCGGCGTTGGGCGAGTGCGCCGATGGGCACCGCGGCTGGTGACGGTGGGCACGCGGTGGGCCACCATGCCACGATTGGGGTATCGGGAAGGAGAAGGGGAGTAACCACGGACTCCGCTTGGTCCGCTAGCGCGCCGTGCAGGTGCATCACGACGATTTCGGAAGCGCCCGCTTCGCCGCCCACGCGCAGTTCGGCGTCGAGCCGCGTCTCTTCCTCCAAGGAACCCGTGGCAATCACGATGACGCGAGAAGGGTGCTCGTGGGAGGCATCACGAACCGAGGCGAGAAGGTTGTCTAGGTCATCGCCTTCCTCAGTCATGACGATGAGGGTGAGGACGCGGCCTGTCGTGAGCGTGTAATGCTCCTGCATCTCCACGAGCTTCTTGGAGATCTTGCGCGTAGTCGTATCGGGCAAGGGGATAATCATTAAGCCATTCCTCCTAGGGACCTACGGACGACGCCAGGAATGTCCCCGGCGGCGCAGCATTTTATCGGCAGACTCCGGTCCCCACGTGCCGGCGCGATATTGCTCCGGCTGACCAATGTTGGACCAGTATTCAATGATGGGATCGAGGATGGACCAAGACAACTCAACCTCTTCATTAGTGGGGAAGAGGGAGGACTCGTCAAGGAGGGCGTCGAGAATCAGGCGCTCATAGGCCTCGGGAGACTCCTCCGTAAAGGCCTCGGCATACGCGAAGTCCATGTTGACATCGCGGACCTCCATCGTGGATCCGGGGACTTTGGAACCAAAACGCATGGTGACGCCTTCGTCTGGCTGCACGCGGATTACCACGGCATTCTGGCCTAGGGCCTCTGCTTGGCCTTGATCAAAAGGCTGGTGGGGAGCTGTCTTAAACACGAGCGCAATTTCAGTCACGCGGCGGCCGAGACGCTTGCCAGTGCGCAGGTAGAAAGGAACGCCCGCCCAGCGGCGGGAATTGACCTCAAGAGTGCAGGCTGCATAGGTTTCCGTCGTGGATTCCGGATCAAAACCCTCTTCCTCCCGGAGGCCTTTGACATATTGCGATCCTTGCCAGCCGGCGGAGTATTGGCCACGCGCAGTGGTCTTGTTCAGCGGATGCACGGCGTTGGTGGCTCGCAGCACCTTAATCTTTTCCGCCTGAAGAGCCTCGGGGTCGAAGGAGGAGGGCTCCTCCATTGCTACGAGAGCAAGCAATTGGAGGAGGTGGTTTTGGATGACGTCGCGCGCGGCGCCGATGCCGTCATAATAGCCGGCACGCCCGCCCAGCCCGATGTCCTCAGCCATCGTGATCTGCACGTGATCGATGTAATGCGCATTCCACATTGGCTCGAAAATCTGGTTGGCAAAGCGCAGGGCCATGATATTTTGGACCGTTTCCTTGCCCAGGTAGTGGTCGATGCGGAAAACCGAGGACTCAGGGAAGACGGCGTTGACAATCTCGTTGAGCTCGCGCGCGGAAGCCTGATCGTGTCCGAATGGCTTTTCAATGATGACGCGGCGCCAGGAATTATCCGTGCTATCGGCCATACCGACGCGCTCAAGCTGGTGGCAAATATCGGAGAAAAACTCCGGAGGTACCGAAAGATAGTAGGCCCAGTTTCCACCCGTGCCGCGGGAGTCATTGAGCTCCGCCAGCCGTGCAGAAAGCTTGTCAAAGCCGGCGTCATCGAAGTTGCCCTGCACAAACTCGATTCCCTTGGCAAGGTGCTCCCACACATGCTCGTTGAAGGTGGTTCGCGCACCTGCTTCGGCGGCCTCGCGGACATAGTCACAGAATGCCTGCTTGTCCCAGTCGCGACGGCCGTAGCCGACCAAAGTAAAACCTGCCGGAAGCAATCCGCGGTTGGCCAAGTCGTAGATGGCGGGGAGGAGCTTCTTGCGCGCCAAGTCACCCGTGACGCCGAAAATCACCATGCCAGAGGGGCCGGCGATGCGTGGCAGGCGCTTATCCTTCGAGTTGCGCAACGGGTTGACCCACGCGCTGCTAGTGCTCACTAAGTGTCCTTTCGGTCTGTGTGAGGTAAGTCCAACAGCCCAGCATAGCGACACGCGCCCCGCCGACCATAGTTGCATGGCCATTTGCGGTGCGCGCGGCGATTGTAGGCGGTCAAGAATTCACGTTCGATTAGGAGAGGCGATCGGTCATGGAGGCAAGCAATTCCTCCCAGGCGTTGACGAACTTGTCGACACCCTCCTTCTCCAACACAGCAAAAACATCGTCGAAGTCGATGCCGACTGCCTTCAGTTGTGACCACACGTTCTCTGCCTGCTCAGCAGAGCCACTGAGAGCGTCGCCGTGCAGGTTGCCCTGTTCGAGAACAGCATCGATGGTTTTTTCCGGCATCGTGTTGACGGTATCTGGGCCAGCTAGCTCGGAGACGTACAGCGTGGCGGGGTAGTCGGGGTTCTTGACGCCCGTCGACGCCCACAGAGGGCGCTGCGGGTGTGCACCAGCCGGCAGGTGTGCGCCTGGCTCCTTGAATTCCTTGAGGAATAGGGCATAGGCACGCTGGGCGTTGGCAACCCCGGCCTTTCCACGCAGTGCGAGGGCCTCCTCAGTGCCGATCAGCTCGAGGCGCTTGTCCACTTCGGTATCCAGGCGGGAGATGAAGAAGGATGCCACGGAATGAATCGTGGAGACGTCCTTTCCAGCCTCGGCAGCGCGTTTGATTCCCTCCTTGTACGCAGCGATGACGTGGGCATAACGCTCTACGGAGAAGATCAGGGTGACGTTGACGGAGATACCTTCCGCAAGCGCCTCGGTGATGGCTGGGAGGGAGCCTTCCGTAGCCGGAATCTTGATCATGAGGTTGGGGCGGTTAACCTTGGTCCACAATTCGCGCGCCTGCTTCAAGGTTGCGTCTGCATCGGCGGAGATGCGTGGATCAACCTCGATGGAGACGCGGCCGTCGCGCCCGCCCGACTTCTCGTAAATCTCAATGAAGATATCGCATGCGTTGCGGACATCGTCGATTGCCAGCGAGTACACTGCCTCATCCGCGGTAGCGGACTTTTCCTTCAGCGCTGCGATTTCGGTGTCATAGGAAGTGCCGGAGGACATTGCCGCGGCAAAGATTGCTGGGTTCGTGGTGACGCCCACGATGGACTTGGTGTCCAAAAGCTCACGAAGATTGCCGGAGTCTAGGCGCTCGCGGGAAAGATCGTCGAGCCAGGTCGACGTCCCGAGGCGAGCCAATTCATCAATATGCGTCATGGTGTTGTGCAGATCCTTTCGTGGTGAGAACTCGGAACGGGAAACTAGCTTTCCTTGGCAGCGTTCAGTGATTCGCGGGCGGCGTCGGCAACAGCGTCGGCGGTGAAGCCGAACTTCTCAAAGAGCTCTGCGGCAGGTGCGGAGGCACCGAAGTGTTCCAAGGATACAGTGCGGCCGAAGGTACCGGTGTACTTGTGCCACGGCATCGAGATGCCAGCCTCCACGGAGACGCGAGCGCGGACCGAGGAGGGAAGGACAGATTGGCGGTAGGAGGCGTCCTGCTCGTCGAACCACTCCAGGCACGGAGCGGAGACAACGCGCGTTGCCGTGCCTTCAGCCTCGAGCTGCTTGGCGGCTTCTACCGCGAGCTGAACCTCGGAACCGGTGGCGAGGAGAATGACGTCCGGGGTTTCCTTCGATGCTTCAACGAGGACGTAGGCGCCGCGGCGAACACCTTCGGCGGCCTTCTCCTTGGTGCCCTCGAGCACGGGCAGGTTCTGTCGGGACAGCGCCAAACCCTTCGGCGCTGCCTTGTATTCGAGTGCCGCTGCCCATGCCTGGGCAGTCTCATTGGCATCGGCCGGGCGGATGACGGAGAGGTTGGGGATGGCACGGAGGGCAGAGAGCGTCTCCACCGGCTGGTGGGTGGGGCCGTCTTCACCCAAACCAATGGAATCGTGGGTCCACACGTAGTAAGTATCGGTGGACATCAAAGCGCCGAGGCGGACGGCAGGGTACTGGTACTCGGAGAAGATGAGGAAGGTACCGCCGTAAACGCGGGTATTACCATGCAGCGCGATGCCATTCATGATTGCGGACATGGCGTGCTCACGAATACCGAAGTGCAGGTTGCGGCCGTAAGGCGTGGCCGTCCAGGCGCCCGTGGTGATGGACTCCGGGCCGAAGGAATCCGCACCCTTGATGACTGTGTTGTTGGAACCCGCCAGGTCGGCGGAGCCGCCCCACATCTCCGGCAGGGAGGCTGCGAGCGCTTGGATAGCGGCCTCAGAGGCCTTGCGAGTGGCCAGAGATTCGCCTGCCTCCCAGGTAGGAAGGTCAGCGGCGAAGTCAGCCGGAAGTTCCCGGGCCTGGAGGCGGTCGAAGAGCTTCTTTTCCTCCGGGTGGGCCGCAGCCCATGCGTCGAACTTCTCCTGCCATTCGGCGTGCTTCTGTGCACCGCGGGCAGTCAGCTCACGGGTGTGAGCGAGGACTTCCTCGTCGATGTGGAAGGACTGCTCAGGATCGAAGCCGAGGACTTCCTTGGTGGCGGCGACCTCATCCTCACCGAGGGCGGCGCCGTGGACGCCACCGGTGTTCATCTTGTTCGGTGCCGGGTAGCCGATGACCGTCTTCACACGGATGAAGGAAGGCCGGGAGGTCTCGGCGCGGGCAGCGGCGGCGGCTGCCTCGATGGCTTCAACGTCCTCGCCGGATTCGACGGTCTGCACATGCCAGCCGTAGGCCTCGTAGCGCTTGGCCACATCCTCATTGAAGGCAATGTTGGTGTCGTCCTCAATGGAGATGCGGTTGTCGTCCCAGAAGACGATGAGGTTCCCCAGCTTCTGCGTACCCGCCAGGGACGAAGCCTCAGCAGTCACGCCCTCCTGCAGGTCACCGTCCGAGGCGATGACGTAGATGAAGTGATCGAAGGGAGACTCGCCCGCTGGGGCGGAGGCGTCGAACAATCCGCGCTCCTTGCGCGCGGCCATTGCCATACCAACCGCGGAGGCCAGGCCCTGGCCCAGCGGGCCGGTAGTGATTTCTACGCCGTCGGTGTGGTGCACCTCCGGGTGGCCGGGCGTCTTGGAACCCCAGGTGCGCAAGGACTTGAGGTCCTCCATCTCGAGGCCGAAGCCACCGAGGAAGAGCTGAATGTATTGCGTCAGGGACGAGTGTCCGACGGAAAGGACGAAGCGGTCGCGCCCGGCCCAGTGGGCGTCTGCTGGATCGTGGTTTAGCACGCGTTGGTAGAGCGTGTAGGCCAACGGGGCCAGGGACATAGCGGTACCCGGGTGGCCGGAGCCGCAGTTTTGGACTGCGTCGGCAGCTAGCACGCGCACAGTATCCACGGCGCGGGTATCGAGGTCACTCCAGTCCGAAGGGTAGCGGCGCTGGACCATAGCCTGCAGTTCCGGGGACAACTTATCGTGCGACACGGCGAAAACCTCACTTCGCTTCTGGAAACAGATATACCGTTTATCAGTGTAAAGGTTTTTCGATCCTCGGCGGGGGATTATAGAAACCAGGTTTCGGACGGTAATCTGGCATGGTTGACGCCGTTGCTCCCTGCTATCGGCCAGTGGCCGGCGAGTTTTCTCCGGAGAATGATCTGGATTCTCGCCACGAGGTTTTCAGGATGTGTTCTAGACGTCCTTGGGAACTTTCTAGCACGAGCAGACGACCACTACTTCAGACCAATAAGCCATTCACCCACGTGCCGGATTTACGGAGGACTGTTCCTTGGAGACCATCAAGGCCTATTTTGCGCTAACGAAACCGAGGATCATTGAGCTCCTCCTCGTGGCAGCAATCCCGGCTATGCTCCAGGCCCAGCGTGGATTCGAGGCGGTGTCGTCGAATTTCTGGCTCATCTTATCCACCATCTTTGGTGGCTGGATGGGTGCCGCAGCAGCCCACACGTTCAACAACGTTGTGGACTATGAAATCGATCAGAAGATGCAACGTACGCGCGCTCGCCCGCTGGTGCGCAAGACCATTGCGCGCCGCAATGCCGCTGCCTTCGCCTGGGTCATGCTGGCGCTGTCCGTCTTTTGGCTGGGCGTGCTGGCGCATTCTTGGCTGGCCGCGTTCTTCGTGCTGTTGACCAACTTTTTCTACGTCATCGTCTACACGAAGTTCCTCAAGATGCGGAATTCCCAGAACATCGTGTGGGGCGGTCTCGCTGGCTGTATGCCCGCCATGGTGGGCTGGGCAGTGATTCGGGATAACGCGCCCGCGGGGGAGCCCGATAAGTGGTGGCAGGCCGTGGTGTTGTTCCTCATCATTTTCTTCTGGACCCCACCACACACGTGGGCACTCGCAATGAAGTACAAAGAGGACTACCGCAAGGCTGGGGTACCGATGTTGCCCGTTGTTGCCGGAGAAGTGGAAGTAACTCGCCAAATCGTTTGGTACACAATCGGAACGGTCATCGTAACCTTCCTCATCATCCCGGCCGCTTCGTGGATCTATCTGGTGGCCGCGGTGGCTTCCGGTGCGGTCTTCCTGTGGATGGCCATCCGCCTGCACCAAGGAGTAAAGAAGGGCGCAAAGGTCAAGCCCATGCGCCTGTTTATCTACTCCAACAACTATCTGTCAGTTCTTTTCATCGGCCTGTCCATCGACGCCATCGTGGGTTGGGAGCCCATCGGGCGCATGCTGGGTTGGTCAGCCACGCTCTTTTAATTAGCTAGTGTTTATCTAGCTATTCTTCCTCCCGCACGCGCAAAACAATTGAGCCGGTGGTCTTGCGCTCTTGGAGGTCGCGGTGGGCCTGAGCGGCTTCTGCAAGCGGATATTCTGCAGATACGCGGAAGTCAAGCTCGCCGTCGATAACAGCCTGCACCACGGCTTGAGCACGCATCTGGAACTCGCCTTCTTGGGAGGTCCAGGCGCCGAGTGAGGGGCGGGTGAGGAAGATGGAGCCGTGCTTATTCAGCAGCTGCGGATCCATGGGCGGGACTGGTCCCGATGCGGCGCCGAAGAGCGCCACAGTACCGCGCGGGCGCACGACTTCGAGGGACTCGCCGAAGGTCGCCTTGCCGACGCCGTCGTAAACCACGTCAACCCCACGCCCACCGTTGTGGCGGCGTACCTGTTCGGCCAGGCCACTGCTGTAGCGGAAGACACAGTCAGCACCTGCACCGTAGGCCAGCTCTTCTTTCTCATCGGTGGAAACCACTGAGTAAACGGTGGCGCCAAGGGACTTGGCCATCTGCGTAAGGACTAGGCCGACGCCGCCCGCACCGGCGGTAATGAGGCACGATGCGCCTTCCCCAAGCTGATATACACCGTGGGTGAGATAGTGGGCCGTCATGCCTTGGAGGAGCATGGACCCAGCGACGGCGGACGGGATCTCATCCGGGACGGCCACCACGCGGTCGCGCGGCACACAGACCTGCTCGGCATAGGAACCGAATGCGTGATCCCAGGCAACCATCGTGCCCGGGGCGATCTCCCCCTGGGGATCGTGCACAACCCGGCCGGTGCCTTCGAGGCCGAGGATGAAAGGCACAGAGGCGTTGTAGATGCCTTCGCGGTAGTAGGTGTCGATGTAGTTGACGCCGGCCACGGAGACGTCGACAAGCAACTGCTCCTGCGATGGCGTGGGGGAATCTACCTCGGCGTAGGTGAGGACCTCAGGCCCTCCGGTCGTGGTCACCTGAATAGCATGCATGGTGTCTAGGCTAAACGACACCCCGGCCCCCGCGCAGCAAAAGCGCCGCCTTCCTCCTAGTGTGGTGGGGAAGACGGCGCTGTGAGCACCTAGCGGGTTGTCCTAGCGTTGGGTTGCGGAGCTGCTTTCGACACCAGTTTGAGTAGCGCTGGAGGAAGCAATTTCAGTGGTGCGGACTCGGCGCAGCCCATGCGCCCACAGTAGGGCGGTGAAGGCCGTAACCACCGAGGACATGCCAACGTGGAAGGGGACTGTCCAGCGTGGAATGTGCAGGTAGAACTGCGTTACGCCAAGAGCCCATTGGATGACGATGCAGGCAATGAGCACCCAGCCGGCCTTCCTGGCCGCCTTGGGCGCACCAGTGCGGTGAAGGAGGAAGACCACGATGAGGGTCAGCGCCAAGTAGACGTACATGCAGATAGCGTGGATGACGGCCATGCCATAGGTATCGACTCCGAGGCGTCCCTCCATGCCCACGCCAGCGTCGCCGGAGTGTGTTCCGGAGCCGGTGACAAAGGTACCGGTCAGCAGCACGATGGAGAGCGCTACCGCAGCAACGACCGCGAGGGTGCGCACGGCGGCAGGGAAGAGGCGAGTAGGGGTTCCGTCATCGGGTTCGTTGATGCGGGAGAACAGCATGGCCGCAATCCACACCAGGGCCATAGAGGGGAGGAAGTGAATTGCCACGCTCCACCAAGAAAGCTTCAGCACGACCGACAGGGCGCCAATGAGTGCCTGCACGAAGATACCTGCGAGCCCCGCCCAAGCATAGACCTTGAGCTCCTTGCGGCGCTGCGCCTTGTGAACGGCCACGATGCTGGCGATGGCCGCCGCCGCAACAACAAAGGTCAAAAGCCGGTTACCGAATTCAATGGCTTGGTGCAGCATGGGGGCCGCGCCTTGAATGGGGACGAGGGAACCGGGGTGGCAGTTGGGCCACGTCACGCAACCAAGGCCGGAACCGGTCACGCGGACGATGGAACCCGATACTGTAATGCCAGCCTGACAGATTAAGAGGACGAGTGCGATAATGCGCTGTGTCTTCAGCGAGGGGCCTGCAGGATTTGTAGCAGGCGCAGGGGTGCGTTGAGAAGAAATGTTGGCAGTACTCACGGGTACTCAGCCTACCGTTCGGCACCGCTCCGGAACCAAAATCAGTATGTGCGTCACGCCGTGCAAGGGAGAAGAATCACTTTTAGCCCTCGAAGCGGAACCAACGCACCGCTGCAAACGACGCTACCGCTGACCAACCGATGAGGACGAGGATCTCAAAGACAGGGAATGCTCCTTTAAGAGCGATGTCGAGCCCACCGGCCATCGCCACAGTGGGCACGAGCGTGAGCACCCCATTATCGCCCAGACCCTGGGAATACATCACCCAGCCGACGGTACCGAGCAGAATGAACCAAATGAGGTTGGACACCGCCAGGACAGCTTCTGAACTGAGGGTCCCGCCGAGCAGCAAGCCGAGCGCTGTAAATGTGGCGACACCAAACGCCAACACCACCACGCCGATGGCGGCACCGCCGGCAGTAATACGCAGCCCGAGGATGGCAGCTGCTGTGCCCAGTACAAGGACCTGAAGTACCACCATTGAAAGAACGCCAAGGATCTTTCCCACCACGATGGCCCAGGCCGGAACTCCTGATGCGCCCGTTCGTTTGAGCGCGCCATAGCGACGGTCGAAAGCCAGAGAAATAGCTTGGCCGGTAAACCCAGAGGATGTAGCGCCGACGGCCAGGACCATGGGGAAGATCTCCTCTACGCCGTGGCCCGTACTGTCCTGCATCTTGGCGGCGCCGATCAGGATAGCGAGCGGAATGATGATGCTCAGTAGCTGTTGCTCGCCGTGCCGCAGCATCAGCTTTGACTCGATTGCCCCTTGGGCACGGGCCATGGCGGCAACGCCAACGCGCTGCGGATTCGGGCTGAATGTGCCGGGTGCGAAGGTGCTCATGGAGCTTCTCCTTGATCAAACAAAGTGGTAGGTGTCAGATGCGGGCTAACTGCGCATCTCGCGGCCGGTGAGATCTAGGAAGACCTCTTCGAGGTTTCGGTGCGAGGTTTGCAGGTTGCGGAGGACAACGTTGTGCGCGGCTAAGAACGTGGCGAGCTCTGCGATGACCTCTGGGCTGACCGAAGAGGTAAGGCGGTAGTGGAGGGGGCGGGTAGCGTCGGCGGAGATGCCTGCCTTACGCAGCGCCTCAAGGTCCACTGGAGTCGCGGTCTCAAAACTCACCTGTGGGATATCAGCGGAACTCGTCAGCGACGCTGCGGTGCCGCTGGCGACGAGCTGGCCGTGATCAATAATGACCACGCGGTCGCTGAGTGCTTCTGCTTCATCCATGAGGTGCGTGGTGAGGATGACTGTCACGCCATCTGCACGCAACGCACGGATGAGATCCCACACGGCAAGGCGCGATTGTGCGTCCATACCTGCCGTGGGTTCATCGAGGAAGACCAATTCTGGACGTCCAATGATGGCCAAGGCGAGAGATAGTCGCTGTTGCTGCCCGCCCGACAAACGGCGGTAACTATTCTTTTCCACCGCGCGCAGCCCTAGGGTATCCAGTAGCCATTCCGGGTCTAAGGGATTGTCGTTATAGGAGGCGCTAAGTTGCAGCATCTCCTTAACCTTGATTCCGGAATAAGAACCTCCGCCCTGCAGCATGATGCCAATGCGGGCGCGCACCGCGTCAGGGTTGCGTGCAGGGTCAAGCCCCAGAACCTCAATGTGGCCGGAGGTGGGTTTCTTAAATCCCTCACACATCTCGATGGTGGTTGTCTTGCCCGCACCATTGGGGCCAAGCAGACATAGAATCTCGCCGTAATTAGCGCGGAAGCTCAGCCCATTTACCGCGTTAACGTCGCCATAGGTCTTTATGACGTTTTCTAGAATGAGAGCCGATCTAGTCACGGGCAGTTAGTTTAAGACACGCACGCCCGCTCGACGCAACGCAACCCACCCCGCAGCGATCAGTGCTACGAACGTCACCACAGCGGCCAAGTAGATAACGAAGACCGTGCCTGGGGGCAGGCCTAGCCCGCGCGGTAGGACGATGAAGCTCATCAACCCGGAGTAAATCATTACCGCCATACGGAAGAAGCGCCGGTTTGCCCACGCCGCGAGCGGCAGCACCGCCCACAGGATGTACCAGGGCTGGACGACTGGGAAGAAAACCACGAGCGCGAAGGTGGACACACCGAGTCCGCCCACCGGGTGGATGGCTCCGCGGAAGGTCGCATACAGCATGCGGAGCATAAAACCGGCGGCAATGATGACGCCGACAGTGCGGGTGACGCTGAGAATGGCCTCGGTGTGATCACCCAAACCCAACAGCATCCCGAGGAAGCCGGCGCCGACGCCCACGGAGGTCGTCGCAGAGAGCCAGGAACGGATCGTAGCCGCGCCGCCTTGACCAAAGATCCATCCAATATCGATACCCGTGATTATCGTGACTGCCGCAATAGAGACGGCGAGCAGAAGCAGCTGGGCAAGACCGGCGCCAAGGACCGCCCGGACGGCGGGCACACCGTGCTTGTCGACGAGCCTGCGAGCAGCCGCCATCCCGACAAACCCAAGTCCAATGAAGCCGGTAACCTTCACCATGCCGGCGCACGAAATGAGGACGCCAGACGCGATGAACAGTGCCCATACCCGCCAACGGGCGGCGTGGGAATCGTTGACAGCCCGAAGGCCCAATTCCACCCCGACGAGAGCCAGCCCCAGCATGAAGGATTCATTGTGAATGCCTCCTACCAGGTGAAGGATGGTCAAGGGGTTGAGGATGCCGAGCCAGAGTGCGGCCTCCGGCGCCACCCGGCAGCAGGTGGCGAGACGTGAAATGGCCCAGCCAGCAGCGATAATGCCGACGAGGGAAAACACTCGGTGCAGGACTACACCCCAGATGATGGAGTCGTGGGTGAGCCAGCTGACCAATGCGGCCAGTCCTAACGCCACAGGGCCATACGGGGAGGGGGAGTTTGCCCAGATGAATGGGACGGAACGGGCAAGGTCGTTATCGGCACCCAGCAGTTCGACGGGGCCTGCGGAATAGGGATCGAGGCCTTGCAGCACGATGGATCCGTTGGCCAGGTAGGAGTAGATGTCTTGGGTGAAAAGGGGAGCGGTGACCAGTAGTGGAAGTACCCATCCCAGCCAGGTTCGCCACATTTGGCTTTGCGTCAGCACTCGGGGGGAGTGGCTAAACCTCGTATCTTCCCCGTCGCCCGTTGTCCCTGGATTATGTTCGGCCTTGCGCAGGCGCAGTGGAGCTCCCACGAGTGGGGCCATACAAATCCACGCGGTCACCATGAAGCCGACACCGATAAACACGATGGCGGAGGAAGACTGCAGCATTCGTGACATGAGTGAACCGAAAGGCAAGGACTCATACGGGTTTCCCACCACTGGGAGCGCGCCGGCGCCCAAGCCGCCGAGTGCAATGAGCAGTGCGCCGATCGTGCCGAGCCAGCGAAGCGTGAACAGTGTACGCAGCTGGGAGATGGTGCGGCGGTGGGCGTCGCCAAGCGCGGCGTGATCTGCTCCCTCGGCGGAGTCGGGGAAGTCTTGGTGAAGGAGCGCGGAACGGGAACCAGGAACACCCATGCGGGGAAGCTCATCGCGCACGCCCCAGATGACGCGGGGCAGCCGCCCCGATCGGGTGTAGTCGCGTTCCATATTCATGACTGTCTACCTTAGCGGCTCAGTGGTGAGCGGGAACTAGCTGCCCGCGACACGAAGGAAAGAGTGGAAATTGGGAATGAATTAAGGAACACTAGTGTTGTCTAAACAGGGAATGATTCACTTAAGGAGGTGTGCACCGTGACGAAGGAGTTACCCAGGGAGACTCGCTCGACCGAGGGCGATACTCGCCGCCACGTCATGTTGTTGCTTCTCAAGGACGGCCCGGTGACGGCGTCGTACTTAGGTGAACGCCTAGGTCTCTCTGCAGCCGGCATACGCCGGCACTTAGACATTTTGGTGGAGGAAGGACTCACCGAGGTTGTACACCGCCGCCCAGCAGCCCGCCCCGGGCAGTCGGCAGGCCGTGGTCGCCCCGCCAAGCACTTTCGCCTCACGGATCAAGGCCGTGCCCAATTCGGGCATGCCTATGACCAACTGGCTGCGGAAGCACTCACCGCGTTGCGGGAAGCGGGAGGGCCCGAGGCGGTCCGGCGCTTTGCTAAGGCCCGCTTCGAGCGGCTCGTGGAAGACGTGACTCCTTTGGTAGAGGAGGAAGAATCCGTACCTGAGGTGGCACGCCAGCTGGCCGCTGTGCTTGATGCACACGGCTACGCGGCCACGGTGACATCGGTGGGAAATGGAGTGCAGATTTGCCAGCACCATTGCCCGGTGGCCCATGTGGCTGCTGAGCATCCGGAGTTGTGTGAAGCAGAACAAGAAGTTTTCTCCGCGCTATTAGGCAAACACGTGCAGCCTTTGGCCTCCATCGCGGATGGCCACGGAATCTGCACCACGAATATCCCCTTAAAACCTGTCCCGCCGTCTGCGGTGGAACGGGAAAAAGACTAATCAACATAGAAAGGAGCGGGCTTTGACACAGGCACAACCAGCACCAGGGCTTGAGACCAAGATGAGCGATGATGAGATCATCTCCTCCATCGGTGGATATGACTACGGCTGGCACGATTCGGACGCGGCCGGCCAGGCAGCACACCGAGGTTTGAGCGAAGACGTCGTCCGCGATATCTCGGAGAAGAAGAACGAGCCGGAATGGATGCTTGAGTCCCGACTCAAGGCACTGCGCGTTTTCAACAAGAAGCCGGTGCCCACGTGGGGCCCGGATCTCTCCGACATCGACTTTGACAACATTAAGTACTTTGTCCGCTCCACTGAGAAGCAGGCCCAAACCTGGGATGACCTGCCATCAGACATTAAGGAGACCTACGACAAGCTGGGTATCCCGGATGCCGAAAAGAAGCGTCTAGTCTCCGGTGTTGCCGCCCAGTACGAGTCTGAGGTGGTCTACCACAAGATTCGTGAAGACCTCGAAGCCCAGGGCGTTATCTTCGTCGATACCGATACCGCTGTGCGCGAGTACCCGGAGATCCTCCAGGAGTACTTCGGCACGGTCATCCCAGCCGGTGACAATAAGTTCTCCGCGCTGAACAATGCCTGCTGGTCTGGCGGCTCCTTCGTCTATGTGCCAAAGGGCGTCCACGTGGACATCCCGTTGCAGGCTTACTTCCGCATCAACACGGAGAACATGGGTCAGTTCGAGCGCACCCTCATCATCGTGGAGGAGGGCGCCTACGTCCACTACATCGAGGGCTGTACCGCGCCGATCTACAACTCGGACTCACTGCACACCGGTGTCATCGAGATCGTCGTGAAGAAGGGCGGCCGCTGCCGCTACACCACCATTCAGAACTGGTCCACCAACGTCTATAACTTGGTGACCCAGCGCGCCAAGGTGGAAGAGGGCGGCACCATGGAATGGGTCGATGGCAACATCGGTTCCAAGGTCACCATGAAGTACCCCTCCTGCTGGCTGACCGGCGAGCACGCTAAGGGCGAGGTTCTCTCCCTGGCTTTCGCGGCGGACAACCAGGTGCAGGACACCGGCTCCAAGATGGTCCACATGGCGCCGAACACCTCCTCCAACATTGTGTCCAAGTCGGTGGCCCGCAATGGTGGCCGCGCCGCCTACCGTGGTCTGGTGCAGGTCAACGCCAATGCCGCCAATTCCACGGCCAACGTCGAGTGTGACGCGCTGCTAGTGGACAATAACTCGCGTTCGGATACGTATCCGTACAACGATATCCGCAACGACCACGTCACCTTGGGCCACGAGGCGACCGTCTCGCAGGTCTCCGAGGAGCAGTTGTTCTACCTCATGTCCCGCGGTATCGCCGAGGAAGAGGCCATGGCGATGATCGTGCGCGGCTTCGTTGAGCCGATTGCAAAGGAGCTCCCCATGGAATACGCATTGGAGCTCAACCGTCTTATCGAGCTGCAGATGGAAGGATCGGTGGGCTAAGTGGTAGCTTCCAACGAATTTAATCCTGCTGACGTCACCAAGGGTGACCAGTTCACATCATTCAACGTGGAGGACTTCCCGGTCCCGCATGGCCGCGATGAGGTGTGGCGCTTTATTGCCCTGCGCAACCTGCGGGGCCTGCACAACGGTGAGTTTGCGCCGGCAACCGCGCAGAAGATCGACGTCACCGCTCCGGAAGGCGTGACCTCCGAAACGGTTGCGCCTGACGACGAGCGCTTGGGCACCGCTGGCGCACCTGCTGACCGCGTTGCTGCACAGGCCTGGACTTCCATGCCGGAGGCACAGGTTGTCACTGTGGACGCTGAGGCACAGTTGGACAAGCCAGTGGAGATCACCATTACCGGTGCTGGTGAGGGCGTGACCTCCTTTGGTGCGACCTCCATCCACGTGGGACACCACGCCGAAGCCACCATCGTGCTGAAATACGTCGGCTCCGGCACCCACGCGGACAATGTTGAGTTCGTGCTGGGCGACGGCGCCCACGTCACCGTCGTCGTTGACGCCGATTGGGAAGATGACGCCGTCCACCTGTCCCACCAGATCGCGAAGGTGGGCCGCGACGCCGTCCTGCGCCACAACACCGCCATCTTCGGCGGCGAGATTGTGCGCCTCGTTCCGCGCGTGGTTTTCGACGCCCCGGGCGGCGATGCCGAGCTGCTGGGCGTCTACTTCGCCGACGCTGGCCAATACTTCGAGAACCGCCTGCTTGTGGACCACGATGTGCCGAACTGCCGCTCCCGCGTTTTCTACAAGGGCGCGCTGCAGGGCGCTACGTCCGCGCAGAAGGCCGAGGCTGGCTCCGCTTCCCGTACTCCGGAGGCCCGCACCTGCTGGGTCGGTGACGTGCTCATCCGCAAGAACGCGAACAACACGGACACCTATGAGACGAACAACAACCTGATTCTCATCGAGGGCGCGCGCGCAGACGCCATACCGAACCTGGAGATCCAGACCGGTGAGATCGTCGGCGCCGGCCATGCCGCAACTGTGGGCCGCTTCGATGACCTCGAGCTGTTCTACCTCATGTCCCGCGGCATTCCGGCCGCCGAGGCACGCCGCCTCATCATCCGCGGCTTCTTCTCCGAAGTCATCTCCCGCATCCCGGTCGAGTCCCTGCGCGAGGAACTGGAATCCCGCGTCGTCGACGAGCTCGCCAAGATCAACGCTTAAAACTCCCCGAAAGCAGGTACCAACTCAATGTCTACTCTGGAAATTAAGAATCTCCACGCGCAGGTGCTCCCCAACGAGGAGGACGGCGAGCCGAAGGAGATCCTCAAGGGCGTCAACCTGACCATCAACTCCGGTGAGACCCATGCCGTCATGGGGCCCAATGGCTCCGGCAAGTCCACCCTGTCCTACGTCATTGCCGGTCACCCCAAGTACGAGGTTACTGAGGGCGAGGTGCTCCTCGACGGCGAAAACATCCTCGAGATGGAAGTTGATGAGCGCGCCCGCGCTGGCCTCTTCCTCGCCATGCAGTACCCGACCGAGGTGCCGGGCGTGAAGATGTCGCAGTTCATGCGCTCTGCCGTGACCGCTATTCGTGGCGAGGCCCCGAAGCTGCGCGAGTGGAACAAGGAGCTCACGGAAGCTCGTGAGAAGCTCTCCATCGACAAGTCCTTCGCCCACCGTTCCGTGAACGAAGGTTTTTCCGGCGGTGAGAAGAAGCGCCACGAGGTCATGCAGCTGGACATCCTCAAGCCGAAGTTCGCAGTCATGGATGAGACCGACTCCGGCCTGGACGTCGACGCCCTCCGCGTGGTTTCCGAGGGGATTAACCGCTACCAGGAAGAAACCAAGGGCGGCATCCTCCTCATCACGCACTACAAGCGCATCCTCAACTACGTCGTCCCAGACTTTGTCCACGTCTTCGCAGACGGACACGTCATCAAGACCGGTGGCGCCGAGCTGGCTGATCAGCTTGAGGCGGACGGCTACGAGCAGTTCCTCAAGTAGAACTCATCAGGCTGCACACACCACGTACGCAATCGATAAAGAACCGAGCACAAGGACCTATGTCTGAACTAGACGTTAATGCGATCAGGGAGCAATTCCCCATCCTCTCGCGCACCGTGCGCGACGGTAAGCCACTGGTGTACCTGGATTCGGGTGCGACCTCGCAACGTCCCCTCCCGGTGTGGAAAGCTGAGGAGGAGTTCGTACTCGGCACCAATGCGCCGGTGCACCGCGGCTCCTACCAGTTGGCGGAGGAAGCCGATGACGCGTATGAGTCCGCCCGCCAGGCCATTGCCGCTTTCGTTGGCGCGGACCGCGATGAGATTTCCTTCACCAAGAACGCCACTGAGGCGTTGAATGAAGTCGCCTACGTGCTTAGCGATGAGCGCGCGGGTCAGCTTTATGTCGGCGAGGGCGATACCGTCGTCGTCACCGAATTGGAGCACCATGCGAACTTGGTGCCATGGCAGGAGCTGTGCCAGCGCACTGGCGCGACGCTGAAGTGGTACTCCATGACTGAGGACGGCCGCATTGATCTTGATTCGCTCGAGCTCGATGACTCCGTCAAGGTCGTGGCTTTTACCCACCAGTCCAACGTGACGGGAGCCGTGGCCCCCGTCGAGGAACTGGTGCGCCGTGCCCGCGCTGTAGGCGCGATGGTGGTTCTGGACGCATGCCAGTCCGTTCCGCACATGACGGTGGACTTCCACGCTCTCGACGTGGACTTCGCTGCGTTCTCTGGGCACAAGATGTGCGGCCCAACCGGCGTCGGTGTGCTCTACGGCAAGGCGGAGCTGCTGGCACAGCTGCCGCCCTTCCTTACTGGCGGTTCCATGATCGAGGTGGTCAAGATGGAGGGCTCGACCTTTGCCGAGCCGCCGACTCGCTTCGAGGCCGGAACTCAGATGACCAGCCAGGTCGTTGGTCTGGGGGCCGCGGTAAAGTTTTTGAGCGAAGTGGGCATGGAGGCCATTCACGCCCACGAGCAGAAGCTCACCGCATTGGCTTTGGACAAGCTTTCCGAGATTCCTGGTCTACGCATCATCGGCCCCGAAAACACCGAGGATCGCGGGGGAGCGGTCTCCTTCATCGTGGAGGGCATCCACCCGCATGATTTGGGCCAGGTGCTTGATGCTCATGGAGTGTCCATCCGAACTGGTCACCACTGCGCGTGGCCACTGCACCGCGCGTGCAAGGCTAATTCGACCGCACGCGCTAGCTTTTACCTGTACAACACTGAGGACGAGGTCGACGCCCTCGTAGAGGCGGTGCGGGCTGCCCGTGCTTTCTTTGGAGTGAGCGAATGAACCTAGATTCCATGTACCAGGATGTGATCCTGGACCACTATAAGAACCCGAAATTCTCCGGCCTGCGCGATGGCCAGGCTGAGGTTCACCACGTTAACCCCTCGTGCGGCGATGAGATCACGCTGCGCGTGAAGCTGTCGGCCGACGGCAAAACTGTGGAGGACGTGTCCTACGACGCTGAAGGCTGCTCCATCTCGCAGGCTTCGACCTCCGTCATGGCGGAAGAAATCGTAGGCATCCCGTTGGAGGAGGCCAACGCCAAGCTCGAGGAGTTTGACCGCATGGTGACTTCCCGCGGCGAAATTGAGGGAGACGACGAGATCATTGGGGATGGCGTCGCTTTTGCCGGCGTGGCCAAGTTCCCTGCCCGTGTTAAGTGCGCGCTGCTGGGGTGGAAGGCCTTCCAGGCTGCCACCGCGCAGGCGCTGACTGAATTGGAGAAGTAGATGGCGGATACCACTAACGATAGTCAGCCGACCGACCCGTATCAGGACGAGAACGCCTCCTTCGCCGGCGGCGGAGTAAAGCCTGAACAGACCGAAGAGCAGATTGCCAAGGCATTCGACATCACCGAATACCTCCGGGACGTCATCGATCCGGAGCTGGGCATCAACGTTGTTGACTTGGGCCTGGTCTACGACCTCTGGCTCGAGGACATTGACGGCAAGAACACCTGCGTCATCAACATGACGCTGACGTCCCCGGCGTGCCCGCTGACTGACGTCATTGGTGAGCAGATCGACGACGTCGTCGTGGGCAACAAGCTTGCCGACGCCGTCCAGCTCAACTGGGTGTGGATGCCGCCGTGGGGCCCGAACATGATCACTGAAGAGGGCCGCGAGATGCTCCAGGCCCTCGGCTTCGCGGTCTAATCGTTTCGCTGCCCCACAGTGGGCAAGGACGCCGGATCCAGCGCCGAGGAGATGATATCGACGGCTTCTTCTTGGGTTGTAGCGGACTGAAGGCGAACGCGGAAGTCCTCCTTCATGATTGCCCGTGCCAGCTTGGAAAGCAGTTTGAGGTGTTGCTTGCCGGCGTCGTCTGGCACGGCAATGAGGAACACCATCGTTGTGGGCTCCTCACCCTGTGCCCACGTGATTGCTTCGGAAAGACGTGCAAAAGCCAAGGTAGGAACCTTCACGCCAGCTGAACGGGCGTGCGGGATCGCCACGCCATGGCCCACGCCGGTAGAGTGCTTCGTCTCGCGCTCAAGAGCCGCTGTGAGCACCGCAGAAGGATCAGCAAGGCGAGGAGAAACTAGCCGCACTAGTGCTTCGATGGTTTCGTCGCGAGTACTGCCCAGACTGTGGTCGAGGCTCACCGTTTCGATAGACAGCAGTGGTTGTCCCAGATGCGAGCTTTCCGCCGCGTTTGCTGAAGCTTTGTCCGCAGCGCCCTGGTCGCTCTTGCTCTCATTCTTCTCTGTCGTTTTCTTATGCTGAGTAAGTGCGATTAATAGGAGCATGACTGATGCACAGACGACAACGCCAATAAGCAATGCCACGAAGAAGCCCGCGACGTTGTCGACAGCACCGAGCACTGCGACGATGGGGCCGCCGTGCATGACATGGTCTTTAACTCCGAATGCGCCTGCTAGACCACCGGCAACCGCACCGCCGATGACGTTCGCCGGAATGACCTGCAGAGGGCGTGCAGCGGCAAGGGGAATTGCGCCTTCCGTAATGCCGAATAGCCCCATGAAAAGCGCGGCGATACCGGCGTCTTTTTCGGCCTTATTAAACCAGGCACGGCGGGCAAGGGTGGCAGCGCCCACCGCCAATGGCGGTACAGCGATAGCGGTAGCGGCCATTCCCATAGGGGCTGCATTACCAGCGGCAATCATGCCTCCACCAAAGAGGAACGCTGTCTTGTTGAAGGGGCCGCCCATGTCAAACGCGATCATCGCTCCGATAACGAGGCCAAGCACAACGACAGAGGAGCCTTGCATTCCTGCGAGGTACTCGGTCATGGCTTCAAATGCACCAGCTATCGGTGAGCCGACCAGGTAAATGAAGATAAGACCCACAATGAGGGTGGTGAAAATCGGGATAACGATGATCGGCCAAATCGGGGCGATGTATTTGTTCACCGGAATCTTCTTGATCCCTAGCGCCACATAGCCGGACAGGATGCCGGTGACGATACCTCCTAAGAACCCGGCACCGGCTTCAGATCCGTAGAGTGATCCAGTCGTAGCGATGAGGCCAGTAATCAGACCAGGCGCCAACCCAGGACGGTCCGCAATGCCCACTGCGATATAGCCGGAAAGAATCGGCACCATGAGTGAAAAGGCCAAACCACCCAGCTCGTTCAGCGTATTCCAGAAGGAATCCTCGGGAATTGCAAGGCCTTCGGGCGTCGGGGTTCCTCCAATTGACAGTGCTACTGCGATGAGGAGACCGCCGGTCACCACGAACGGGATCATGTGGGATACGCCGTTCATCAGCGCTTTATAGAGGGTCTGTCCCACGGCGCGCGCGCCATGGGCACTGCCGGAGCTGTCCTCGCGCTGAGATCCCTTCGGCTCTTCGGCAGAAAGCTTTTCTTCCCATTTCGACGCGGACAGCGAACGGCGGAGGAGCTCCTTTGGGTGCTTAATAGCTTCATCGACGCCCGTTGCTGCCAAGCGCTTGCCGCGGAAACGATCCTTGGCAATCACAGTGTCGGCGCCAATTACGATGGCATCGGCTTCTTCGATGTCCTGAGCACTGAAGGTGCCTTCGACACCGATTGAGCCGTGTGTCTCAACTTTGATCCGGTAACCAAGTTCCGCGGCAGCGGCCTCGAGGTTTTCAGCCGCCATGTAGGTATGCGCAATACCAGTTGGGCAGGCGGTAATCGCGAGGATTAATGGCGGTTTCGATGTGGCTGATGTAATCATGAAGTCAATGTAGGCACATCTTTCATCTTGTATAGGTCAAGCGCGCCGAATCCGGGCCACGAATTCCCAGATGACTTATCCTCCGTACCGTTAGCTGTACGTCGATCAGCGCCCTGCCGCTGGTTCGGGTTTAACTGCCCTGGTTGCTAGACTGTTTCGACGTGATTGTGACCAATGATTTCGAGGTGCGCGTGGGCGCACGCACGCTTCTCGACGCCCCCGGCCAGCACCTCCGTGTACAGCCGGGTGACCGCATCGGGCTGGTCGGCCGCAACGGCGCGGGAAAGACCACGACGATGCGCATCTTGGCGGGGGAGACCGAGCCTTATGGCGGTTCGGTAACGCGCTCTGGCCCCATTGGTTACCTGCCGCAGGATTCTCGCGAGGGCAACATCGAACAGACCGCGCGTGAGCGCGTGCTCTCTGCGCGCGGCTTGGATGAGATCAAGCAGCGCATGGCCAAGCAGCAGGAGCTCATGGAGACGGCCACGGACGACAAGTTCCGCGATAAGGCCATCCGCAAGTTCTCCCGCTTGGAAGAGGAATATCATTCCCTCGGCGGCTACGAGGCGGATTCCGAGTGCGCGCAGATCTGTGACAACCTTGGCCTCCCGCAGCGCGTCCTAGATCAGCAGCTCAAGACGCTCTCCGGTGGCCAGCGCCGCCGCGTGGAGTTAGCGCAGATTCTTTTCGCGGCGTCAGCTGGCTCCGGTAAGTCCCAGACCACGCTGCTTCTCGACGAGCCCACGAACCACCTCGACGCAGATTCCATCACCTGGCTGCGTGGCTTCCTGTCCAAGCATGAGGGCGGGCTCATCATGATCTCGCACGACGTGGACCTGTTGGAGGCCGTCTGCAACAAGGTCTGGTTCCTCGACGCCGTGCGCGCCGAGGCGGATGTCTACAACATGGGCTTTAAAAAGTACCTTGATGCCCGCGCGACCGATGAGGCCCGCCGCCGCCGTGAGCGCGCCAACGCAGAGAAGAAGGCGGCCGCCCTGCACAAGCAGGCCGCAAAGCTCGGTGCTAAGGCCACGAAGGCCGCGGCAGCAAAGCAGATGCTGCACCGCGCTGAGCGCATGATGAACGAGCTCGATGACGTGCGTGTGGCTGACAAGGTTGCCCACATCAAGTTCCCGGAGCCGGCTCCCTGCGGTAAGACCCCGATGAACGCGAAGGGCCTGACCAAGATGTATGGCTCGCTCGAGGTCTTCGCGGGCGTGGACTTGGCCATTGACAAGGGCTCGCGCGTCGTCGTACTGGGCTATAACGGTGCCGGAAAGACGACCCTGCTGAAACTGCTGGCGGGCGTGGAGCGCACCGACGGTGAGGGCGGTATCGTCTCCGGCCATGGTTTGCGCATCGGCTACTTTGCCCAGGAACACGACAACATTGACCCAGACAAGACCGTGTGGGAAAACACCATCGAGGCTTGCCCCGATGCAGGCCAGCAGGATTTGCGCGGTCTACTCGGCGCCTTTATGTTCTCCGGGGATAAGCTGGAACAGCCCGCCGGCACGCTCTCCGGCGGTGAAAAGACGCGTCTTTCCTTGGCCACGCTCGTGTCCTCGCGCGCAAATGTGCTGCTTCTCGACGAGCCCACGAACAACCTCGACCCCCAGTCCCGCGAGCAGGTTCTCGATGCGCTCGGTACTTATACCGGTGCCGTAGTTCTGGTAACCCACGACCCAGGCGCGGTAAAGGCCCTCAACCCAGAGCGTGTCATCATCATGCCTGACGGCGACGAGGATCTGTGGAACGACGAATACATGGAGATCGTTGAGTTGGCCTAGGGGCTAGTTCCTAGCCCCAGAAGCAGCAACGGCAACGCTCTATGTTCTTCTGATCGCCGTGGTACTTCGGGGCCTTCCATAAAACCTATAGTGCGCTAGAATCGGGGGCACACTCACGCACCGCTCAAGACTCTTTTCTTGGGTCCTTCCGGCTTCCCACGCACAGGGTCTAGTAGCGCTACGACCCCAGCCGTGCTGCAGCAGGAGAGGACTGAAGCCATGAGCCGCACCGATACCCTCGATTCTGTCATTGAACCACTGCTTACCGGTTTGGTGAGCAAGCGGCCTCAAGTCCGTGTGGACTGGGCCTTTGCCGAGCTTAAGGAAGGTATTGAGTCAAGTCAGTGGGATGACCACATCGACCAAATTCGGGATCGCCTCACCGGCTATCTACGCACGGACAAGGTGTGGACCAAGGTGATGGCCGCGCGTTTACTCACTGTCCTCGCTGAGTCTGGCCACTTTCACTACGAGGACTATCTCACCTTCCGCGCATGGTATGTCACTGAAGAAGACACGCGTGGCATAGTCAAGGACATCGGACACGTCATGGCGGTCGGCTACGGCGCGGACTATGTAGAAACCTGCGTGCGCATGGGGATGATTCCTGCCGTGGAGGGTGCGGCAATTATTTCTTGCCGCCTGCGCGTCCCAGGGGGAGTGTGGCACGACGATGAGGCAGAACGCTTGGCGCGTGCTGCGTGCACGACGATTGCTAAGAGCACCTCGCCGCACATTCTAGAAATATGGACTGAGCGCCTGAGCAATACAGTCCTCAACGAGGGAGTGCGCAATGGCAATCGCGCGGTAGTGGAAAACTTCGCCCGCTTTCTCACTGCCACAGCACACATGGTGCGTAGCGAACCCAAGAAATGGGGAATCGACGTCGACCGCGCGCAATTAGCGCTACCGTTAATAGCGGAACTCGAAGACAAACTGCGCAACGCCGGCGCATAAGTAATCTCTTTCCACCAGTGAAAGCGCCATTTAGTGTTGGCGCGCAGCACTAAAGAAGCGCACCCTATCAACCTCCATCGGCTGGGGCCGCTGCCAGGGATAGCGATCCGGGGTGGCCATAACAGGCGAGCTCAGCTGCAGGAGGGTGTCCGTGCCTGCGGGGCCGCCTACTGTCAGCTGGCCATCGCGTATTTCAATCGCTGAAGCGAAACTGCGGTCAACGCTCTTGTGCTGCACAACGGCAGTCGGTATCTCAGCGAAGACAGTTCTTCCGCGCCGCAGAACGGTAACATCGTCGCAGATATAACTGGGGCGAATGCGCTCAGCGGCAATCAACCCCCACACGAAAATGATGGCCCACAGTGACAGCAGTAGCGCCACAACCCGCACCACACCTGCGGGGAGAATCAGGTGGACGACCACCATTTCAACCACCAGCACCGCGGTGACAAACCCAAGCATTTGCAGCCTGCCCGGAGGGTGGGGAAGTGGCTGAGCACCGGCAGGCAGCAAAGTCTCGCCGCGTATCCAACGCCACAAATCGCGGTAGAGGCTAAGTTCATACTTTGCCAATCGGAATCCAGGATGTTTTCCCAGGAATCCCCATATGCTATCCATGTGGCGCTCCCGCCAGTGCCGCGAGCGCTCTGCCCTGTGCACCAGTTGTCGGTGCATCGGTGGCGCTCAGCGGGACCTTACCTGGGCGCAACGTAGGATAGATTCCCCGCAAGAGGCCGCGTTCGCCTAAATGCTGCAGCTTGGCGACGATTACCGTGACCTCGCGATCATTCGGGGACAATGCACCCAGTTTTCGCCACAGCGATTCAACCTCGCGGAGAACTCTCAAACATTCGGCGTCTTCAAGGTTCTCGCGCAGTTGTTGCCAGGTTCCTTCCGTCGCGACACCACACAGCGCCATCAGATCCCAAGAATCAAGCTCGAGCTGCAGCATTGCGGGATCATGGATCGCCCCTTTGAGGGATTCGCGGATGTCTCGTGGAGTCCCGTTGGGTGCTTGGGCAAGGGCGCGTAAGCGTTCACGTTGGTTCTTGAGCCGAGCGATGCGCTCGTCGAGCACGTCAAATGAACGATCGATAGCATCCGGCAGATTTACGTCGGCGACGGGGACTCCGGCGTCGATCAGCGCACGCGCGCGCAGCACCGAAGCCAAGTCAGAAACAGAATAGTCGCGGTAGTTCCCGCTGGTGCGGGCGGGTTCAGGGACCGCACCCGTCTCGTGTAAATGTCGTACAGAACGAACTGAGCATCCAGCGACCGCGGCGACGTCCGATATCTTCATAGGCCAAAGCTAAACCCTCACATAGTGTGAGGGTCAAGTGCTTGGTGAAAACTAATCCGAGTTGCTGAGGCCTTAGTTTCGGAAACCGTGCACCGGCGCCGGGATGAAGCCACCGCGGTTGATGAAGGTGGAGTTGCCCACCTGGTTGACCGGGATGACCGGAGCGTAGCCTAGAAGGCCGCCGAAGTTGACCTCGTCGCCAGCCTTGGTGCCTGGGGCAGGAATGACGCGCACGGCGGTCGTCTTATGGTTCATCACGCCAATGGCGGCTTCGTCCGCGATCATGCCGGCGATGGTCTCAGCAGAGGTATCGCCCGGAATGGCGATCATGTCCAAGCCCACCGAGCAAATCGAGGTCATGGCCTCCAGCTTGTCGATGGAGATGGCACCGGTGCGCACAGCATCGATCATGCCCTTGTCTTCCGAAACCGGGATGAAGGAACCAGACAGACCGCCCACGCGGGAGCAGGCCATCATGCCGCCCTTCTTGACGGCGTCGTTAAGCAGTGCGAGGGCTGCCGTCGTTCCGTGCGTGCCCACCTGATCTAGGCCCATGTGCTCCAGGATGTGCGCGACGGAATCTCCCAGCTCCGCTGTGGGGGCCAGCGAAAGGTCGATGATGCCAAAGGGAACACCGAGGCGCTCCGAGGCCATCGAACCAACGAGCTGTCCGGCACGCGTGACCTTGAAGGCAGCCTTCTTGACCTCCTCGGCGACTTCATTAAGGGTGGCGCCCTCCAGGGATCCGAGAGCACGGTCGACAACACCCGGCCCAGACACACCGACGGAGACAACGCAGTCCGGTTCCTCGATACCGTGGAAGGCACCGGCCATGAAGGGGTTATCGCCCACGGAGTTGGAGAAGATCACGAGCTTGGCACAGCCGATGGCGCTGCGGTCCTTCGTAAGCTCGGCAGCTTCCTTGATGATGCGCCCCATCTGCGCTGCTGCGTTCATGTTGATGCCGGCGCGCGAGGATGCGATATTCACCGAGGAACACACCAGGTTGGTCTCAGCCAGCGCCTCCGGGATAGAGCGGATGAGTGTCTTCTCCGCAGTGGTGGCACCCTTTTCAACCAATGCGGAGTAGCCGCCGACGAAGTTAACACCTGTCGTCTCAGCGGCGCGATCCAGTGCACGGGCGACGTCGACGGGGTTTCCTTCGACGCCAGCCACGATAAGTGAGATCGGAGTGACGGAAATACGCTTGTTGACGATCGGGATGCCGAGCTCGGCCTCGATCCCTTCGCAGACCTCCACGAGCTGAGCCGCCCGGGTGGTTACGCGATCATAAACGGCCTCTGCGGTAGCTTCCATGGTGGAGCGCGTGCAGCCGAGCAGCGAGATCCCCATGGTAACGGTGCGGATATCGAGGCGGTATTTCTCGATCATCTCGATGGTGTCGAGAATACTGACGGTATTGAAGCGATTAAGCATGACTGATTCTCGCTCCTAAATCTCATTCATGGCGGTGAACAGTGCTTCCGACTGCACGCGAATGGATTGTTTGATGGACTCACCGACGGTATTCATCCGCTCCTGAATCTGCTGGATGCTGACCTCATTCTCATCGAATTCGACGCGCAGGATCATCGTGAAGTACCCAGACATGAGGGTCTGAGAGACGTCAACGATGTTGATCTTGAGCTCAGCGAGGGCGGTGGAAACGGCAGAGATAATTCCGGTGTTATCAACACCGGTAACAGTCATGATGGCGATCATAATTTGATTGTAGCCCGTGGGTTTTTCACGCTGCCCTGGGGTCATGCAGGATAGCGAGCCGGCGCGTACGGTGGCGCACATGACTGATACGACAACAACTACGCGCAAGAAGGTTCTATACATCGGCGGCCACGGCAAGGTTGGGCTTTTGGCGGCGCCCAAGCTTGTCGACGCCAACCTCACCGTCCATTCCCTCATCCGCAACCCGGACCAGGTCTCTGATATTGAGGCCCTCGGTGCCGCCGCGGTGGTTCGCGATCTCACCGAGCTTTCTGTTGAGGACTGGGCAGAGCTTTTGGCTGACTATGACGTCGTCGTGTGGGGCGCCGGAAATGGTGGCCGTGCTGGTGCGGAGGTGACGTGGGCGGTCGACCGTGATGCGGCGCTGGCATCTATTGCGGGTCTGGAAAAGCTTTCTGCCGAGGGCAAGAACACTCCCGCCTACATCATGATTTCCTACATGGGTGCCACGGAGAACACGACCGATCCTGCGGATGAGAAGTGGTACGCCTACGTGGAGTCGAAGAAGGAGGTGGACAACAAGCTCAACTCCACCGACCTCAATTACCTCATCCTTGGCCCGGCAGCCCTGACGGAGGAGCCTTCGCGCGGCATCACCGTGCTAGATAAGGACGCAGAGCGCACCGGTAAGCTGACAACCTCCCGAGAGCTTGTCGCTGAGGTGGTCACCGAGGTCGCCGGCCGCGAAAGCTTCCCGACTTCGCCGCTAGAGTTCATCGATGGCGATGGCAGCGTGAAGGATATCTAAAATCGAGCGGATGCCGCCGCGTCAAGCGCGGCGATGACTTGCTCTCTGCTCAATTGGTGGTGGAGGCTCGCATAGCGAAGTGGCTTGGTGGATAGGTGGGCCGCGATATACCAGCCTGTGGGGTGCTCAAACGTCGCCTGGCTTTGGAAACGCACCACGGCCACCCCCTGTTCGCGAAAGGCGCGGGGAGAAGCGTGGGACTCAAACTCATCGCTGATGATTTCTTGAACTGTGCCATCTGGAAGGAAAATGCGTACCTTCGCCTTGTAGTAGTACTCGGTGGGATCTGCGTGCGGCACGTGTCGACCTGTTTGCCAGATCTCACTGAGCAGCGCGGGGTAGTACTCGATCCACCCATTTTCCGACGCCGTCCGTAGACGGCGAGCACCCCACGTAGAGCTCCGAATTGCTCGAATGTTTCGACCGGCCGCCACGACGAGGAAGAGGACGAAGACTGCAACGGCCAAGCCCTGCCATCCGGAACTAATAGACATATCTTCGCCGATAAAGGCTGATAGTGCGATAGCTAGGCCCACTACCGCCGTGATGAGGTTGTTCCGTAGGCTTCGCCATTCAGGTGTGGCGCCGCCTGGGAGTGGCCCAGTCGCGGCGATCGCGCGAACAATACTAGATGTGCTTGATCTCAAGTTCGGGGCGGACACAGAACGCCGAGTGCGGGGAATGAGCCTCTCGGAGTAGTGGTGTTCCGGGAAGTCGAATGGTGCTAAAGCGTGGTCAGACATTCTTATCACTAGCTTCTTACCCAGTTCCGCTCTGCAAAAGACAGTGCTGCTTCAATGTTCTTTTGGCGCAGACCATTGTGCAGTTCTGGCTGCGGGTTGTCTGCATCTGCCCGATATCCCACCACGCCCCATCCGTTATTGTGGTTGAAGTCCACGGTGGCAACGAGGGGACCGTCGGCAAGCAGCCGCCCCCGCAGCTTCAGCCAGTTCGGGTTTGGAGCAATGAATTCCTCGGTCATGCTTTTCGTCAATGATCCGTCTGGCTGCAGGATGAGAACCGGGGCGGTGTAGTAAAAGTCGGTACTGTCGTCGTAATCAACGCGGCGCCTATAGGTCAGCTCGCCGATCAACGCGGGGCGGTATTCAATCCAGCCATTCTCCCACGCGGTGCGAAGCCTTGTTGTGGAACCCAAGCGCCCCCGCAAAATCAAGATTCCAACGAAGACGAACACGAGGGCTGCAGCTCCAGTGATAAAGCTGGCTATCGGAATACTCCCAATCGTTCCGCCGGCTCCGGGAAACAGGACCGATATAAAGATCGTGTGAGCCACCGAGAAGAGTAGCGCTGAGCCGCCAATGAAGATGAAAAAGGAGCCAACGATGACCATGCCGAGATTGGATTGGCCGATCGGAGACCCGACGCTATTAATAGCCTCGCGGATGCCGCTGCGATCCGTGTTTGGGTTGGGTTGCTGATCGTGATCCTTCAAATCCTTAGGCGCGAGGGATCCTGCACTTGAGGAAGGAAGCTTCAGCGGAGTGCGGGGCAGCTGCAAGGGAGCGTGAGTCATGGATCACAGTTTAATGTTCGTGGTCACCATTTTCTCGGTGACCATCGGCGGCTGGGGACTAGCCCCCGACGAAAACCCGGTCTTAATCGGGGAGAGCTAGCGTACCCATCGTTGTTCAGCGAATTGGAGAACGGCATCCACTTGGCGGTTGGTGAGACCGTTGGATAGTTCCGCCTCTGAGCTCATCCCATCGGCGCGGTAAGCCGCGACCGTCCATCCATTATTGTTCGCGGTATCGACGGTTGCTATACGAGCCCCTTCGGCAAGAGCAGCGCCCCGTGACCTTAGCCTATTCGGATTGTCAGCGCGGAACTCAGCGGACATTGCGCTCGCTAGTGTGCCGTCTGGCTGAAGGATCAAAAGAGGCGCCGAATAATAGAAATAAGTCCGCTTACGGTCGTCGGTCCCTTCGGTTTCGCTTCGCAGGTACACAAGCTCGCCAATAAGAGCAGGACGGTATTCTATCCAGCCGTTGCGCCACGCGGTGCGCAGACGCTGTGCATTTCGGGTTTCCTTGAGAATACTCCGCAAACCTACGACGAAAACAGTAAGACTGACGAGGCAAATAATGACTGGGATAAGCGAAAATATTCCTAGATCTGAGAAGCTGCTTTGCGGAGGACCAAAGCTACCAGTGAAGAAAGGAATCGACATGCTGCACATAAACAGCCCGACTAGACCTATAAAAGCCCAGGCTGCGACAACACCAAACGAGAGGCGTCCCGGCTGAGGCCCAGCCTCCTCGATGACCTCGCGAAGACCTGAATTGTCCATCCGCGGGTTCGGCTGAGCATCGTGGGTGCGCTGTTCCTTTGGAGCAAGCCGCGGCGTAGCGCTCAGACTTATTCCGCACTGCGTGCGCGAAAGTCGTAGGGGAGTATGGTCCATGCGCCACAGTGTAGCGCCAACCACACATCGCCACCGAGTACTGACGCCTAGTGATCGGCGTGGGAGCCGCGAATCGATTGCTCGACCAAATCCAAAACCTGCTCGAGATTCTTCGTGTCCCCGAGCGCTAGGCGGTTGATAAATCCGTCCATAAAGGTTTCAAGATATGTCACGAGGGTGTCGATGGAGACGTCGTCTCGCATGCGCCCCTTCTCGGCGTTGGATTCCAAGCGGGCACGGACCGCCTCATCAAGAATCTGTTGCTCCTCATGCCAGCGCGCGGCGAAAGACGGATCGGTACGCAGCATCGAGGTCACAGCAAGCCGGGTGGCAAGCCAGTCATGGCGCTCCGGATGGCGCAGCATCTCACTCATGACTTCGACGAGACCGTTGTTCGCAACAACTTCGGCCTCACGGGCGGCGTCTTCCCGGGCCAAGGCAAGAAAGAGGGACTCCTTATCACCGAAGTGGTGGAAGATTGCCCCACGCGACTTACCTGTGGCTTCTTCGAGACGCCGCACCGTCGCGCCGTCATAGCCGTGCTCAGCGAAGCATTTACGTGCGCCAACCAGAATGTCGTGGCGGCGGCGGTTCAGTTCAGAGTCGCTCATAATCGGCATGGCTGAAAACTAGCTCCTTTAAGCACGGCGGCGGGTAAACGGGAGGAGGAAGTAGAGGGGAGGGACAGAAGCAGAAAGGCCAGCCAGCACTCCATGTTGCTAGCTGGCCTTGGTGCCTAACTATGTAGGTCGCCCCAGAGTCGGGGTGCCTACATAATGGGCAAGGCTGCTTTAGGCCTTGACCATCTGGCGCAGAACGAACTGCAGAATGCCGCCGTGGCGGTAGTAGTCGGCCTCACCAGGTGTGTCGATGCGAACCTTGGCATCGAACTCAACGGTCTCGCCGGACTCCTTGGTGGCGGTCACGTGGACCGTCTTCGGAATGCCGCCCTCGTTGAGGGCTGCGATGCCGTCGATATCGAAGGTCTCGGTGCCATCCAAGCCCAGGGACTCGTGGGACTCGCCCTCCGGGAACTGCAGCGGGATGACGCCCATGCCAATGAGGTTCGAGCGGTGAATACGCTCGAAGGACTCAGTGATGACAGCCTTCACGCCAAGCAGGTTGGTGCCCTTAGCAGCCCAGTCACGGGAGGAACCGGTGCCGTACTCCTTACCAGCAAGGACAACCAGCGGAATGTCGGCTGCCTTGTAGTTCTCGCAGGCATCGAAGATGAAGGCTTGCGGTGCGCCCTCCTGGGTGAAGTCACGGGTGTAGCCACCGGCGACGTCGACCAGCTGGTTCTGGAGGCGGATGTTGGCGAAGGTACCGCGCATCATGACCTCGTGGTTACCGCGACGGGAACCGAGGGAGTTGTAGTCCTGGCGCTCCACACCGTTGGCATCCAGGTACTGAGCGGCCGGGGTACCCGGCTTAATGGAGGAAGCCGGGGAGATGTGGTCGGTGGTCACGGAGTCACCGAGCTTAGCAAGGACGCGAGCGCCCTTGATGTCCTGAACGGGCTCCGGCTCAGTCGGCATGCCGTCGAAGTACGGTGCCTTGCGGATGTAGGTGGAATCCTCGTTCCACTTGAAGGTCTCGCCCTCCGGAACGTCCAGGTTGCGCCATGCGTCGTCACCCTTGAACACGTCGGCGTAGTCAGCCTCGTAGAGCTCGCGGGAGATGGCCTGCTGGATGGTGTCCTCGATCTCCTTCGGGGAAGGCCAGATGTCCTTGAGGAAGACATCGTTGCCGTCCTGATCCTGACCCAGCGCCTGAGTCTCGAAATCGAAGTCCATGGTGCCAGCAATAGCGTATGCAATGACCATGATGGGGGAGGCCAAGTAGTTCATCTTGACGTCCGGGGAAATGCGGCCCTCAAAGTTACGGTTGCCGGACAGCACCGCGGTAGCAGCCAGATCATGCTCGTTGATGGCGTTGGAGATTTCCTCCGGCAGAGGGCCGGAGTTACCGATACAGGTGGTGCAGCCGAAGCCGGAGAGGTAGAAGCCAAGCGCCTCCAGATCCTTCCAGAGGTCTGCGCGCTGGAAGTAGCCGTCAACAACCTGGGAACCCGGGGCACAAATGGTCTTGACCCACGGCTTGGACTTCAGGCCCTTTTCAGCAGCCTTACGTGCGATGAGGCCAGCGCCAACCATGACGGACGGGTTAGAGGTGTTGGTGCAGGAGGTAATGGAAGCGATAGCAACCATGCCGTGGTCCAGGGTGTACTCACCACCGTTCGGGGAGGTGACGGTAACCGGGTTGGACTGGCGGCCGGAGCCGCCCTTGGCTGCGGACTCGCCTTCGCCTGCGCGAGACTTGTTCAGGCCACCGGTAACGTCGACGAGAGCATTCTCGTCGCCGCCCTCGGAGGTCATGCGCTTTGCCTCGATGGTGGACTCGTCTGCAACAACCTCGCCGGAAGCGTAGGTCGGCAGATCCTTGCGGAACTGCTCCTTTGCCTCGGAGAGGAGAATGCGGTCCTGCGGGCGCTTCGGGCCGGCGATGGACGGCTTAACAGTGGACAGATCCAGCTCGAGGTACTCGGAGTACTGTGCCTCCGGAGCGTCCTGCTCGAGCCACATGCCCTGAGCCTTGGCATAAGCCTCGACGCGATCGATTTGCTCCTGCGGACGGCCGGTGAGCTCGAGGTACTTGATGGTCTCCTCGTCGATCGGGAAGATCGCAGCGGTGGAACCGAACTCGGGGGACATGTTACCGATGGTGGCGCGGTTGGCCAGCGGCACGGACTTGACACCGTTGCCGTAGAACTCAACGAACTTCTGAACCACACCGTGCTGGCGCAGCATCTCGGTGATGGTCAGCACCACGTCGGTAGCGGTCACACCGGTCGGAATCTCGCCGGTGAGCTTGAAGCCCACGACGCGCGGGATCAGCATGGACACCGGCTGGCCCAGCATTGCAGCCTCGGCCTCGATGCCGCCAACGCCCCAGCCCAGGATGCCCAGGCCGTTTTCCATGGTGGTGTGGGAGTCGGTACCAATACAGGTATCCGGGTAGGCAACACCATCGTTGTCGAAGACCACGCGGGAGAGGTACTCAATGTTTACCTGGTGGACAATTCCGGTTCCCGGAGGAACAACGCGGAAGTTGGAGAAGTTCTCGGCACCCCAGCGCAGGAACTGGTAGCGCTCCTGGTTGCGCTCGTACTCGATCTCGACGTTCTTTTCCAAAGCCTCGGTGGAGCCGAAAGCCTCTACGATGACGGAGTGGTCAATAACCATCTCGGCCGGGTTGAGCGGGTTCACCTGGTCCGGCTTGCCGCCGAGGGTGGCGATAGCCTCACGCATGGTTGCCAAGTCGACCACGCAGGGGACGCCGGTGAAGTCCTGCATCAGAACGCGGGCCGGGGTGAACTGGATCTCGGTATCCGGCTCAGCGGACGGATCCCAGTTGGCCAAAGCGTTAATGTGATCCTTGGTTACGTTCTTCCCGTCCTCGTAGCGCAGCTGGTTCTCAGCCAGGACCTTGAGGGAGTAAGGAAGCTTCTCCAGGCCCTCGACTGCATTGATGTCAAAGTAGTCATAGGACTTACCGTTGACCTCAAGAGTCTTCTTGGCGCCGAAGGAGTTCAGGCTTTCAGTCATAAGGAGCTCCATTCCTTGCTTTTCGCTTGTGGGTTATCGAACACTGGTCGAAGGTTCATCGAATTTGCCGATATGCCCTAGCAACCACATGGAGCCAGGTGTATCGGCGATCTCAGAACGCGAATGTTCCGTATCTATTGTAGATGCAAGAACCCTCGGTCGACACCAGCATAACAGTACGGGCGTTCTGTTTCCTACATTTCGGGGGTAGCGGCGAGTCACCGGCCTCGCCCACGCTCCGAGGTTTAGGCTCGATCGGGAATCCGGGGGACAAACCTCCGAATCGTGTTTGGACAGAAGATTGTGCCACCAAGCATTAACGGCCATAGAGATTAAGGAGTGGCGGATGATCCCGGCGGGCGTAGATGTAGACGACATTGCAGATCAGCTCTCGGCCGACGGTGTAGCGTTCTCCAACCCAGAGCTGGCGCAAGACGCCGACCTCCAGGTCCACATCGCAGACTCCCTCCAGCCCAACCATGGCATCGCAGTGGTAGATGTCTTCCCCGACAAAATTCCCGATCTGCGCGACCTGGCGACAACCCTTCAAGAACAAACGGGACTCGATACCGTGATTCTCCAAGCGCCAATGCGGGTGTCCGCAGTCAGTAATTCTTATGCTCGGGCATCCATTGAGGCAGCCGAGGATTCGCTGCCAACTGGACTCGATCAGGTAACTTTGCTGAATGATTTCTATGCAACTGCAGATCATTTTTCAACGCCATGGCTGGCAATCTTGACGTTGTTTTTCTTCGTAGCGGCAATTGCGGGCTGGGCGGGATTTCGAGCCGCTACACAGAAAGCTGACACGGCCAGAAACTAAGCGATCGAGGTCGCCGAGTGAATTCCGCTAAACATGCGCCACACCCACCACAGGGGTAGGGAAGTGGCGAATATCAACCACTAAGACTTGACTTTTGCAACGGGGGAGTGGTTGAGAGGGTGTAAGAGCCCTAGGAATATGGCCCACGCAGCGACCACATCGGATGCCGCACGGGCACCTTAAGTCGACGAATACTTCGGTTCTCTCCAGTCCCGAAATGGAGCGTTTCCTGCGCCCCAGAAGACAGGTTCCACTGGGAACAATCGAAGCTTCTGCGGCAGGCCCAGGGCCGCAATCCACAGCGATAGTCAGGGGGGAGAGGTTTGCACTCCGGGGAAGAGTGAGCAACGTCACAGTCACACATTGATAACAAAGTCATTGCAGGTTAGGTGCGCCTGTAACGCCTTGTGGTTTTCCGTGGCTGATGTGAAAGATGGGAAAAGTGTGCGAGATGGCGTGTCGGTGACGTATGGTTCACGTATCGACTCACGGGTTGACTATTGCTCCAAACGTTCATGGACCAAGCCTTGACTCTCAACTGATTTGTCGCACGGGTATGTGGGGAAGCACGCCGCGAGCGAAGAGGACCGTTGGGGTTCACCGCCTGGTGGATGACCGTCGCACCGCGCTAGCGATGCGCGTAGCAATGCAGTTTTCTCGACGCAGTCGGTACCAGTGTTCAACCTTTTAGATATCGAAACACCTACCTCCCGAGTGGAAGAGGCTTCATACACTTCATTCGCACGCCCTCATCGAGGGCTGTGATGGCCATGAGTTCCATCGGTTTCCGGTTGGGTGCCAGCTGCGAGGGCTTGCGCGTGCGCCACTAAGGACCGCGGAAGTGCCCTCCACGAGCGCGGCGCCGAGCGAGGAGGAACCGACGCAGGACCTCGAGCCCGAATATGGGTGTGTGTCCCTTCGTCGTCGGATCGTGCAGCCATACTCGGCGCCGCTCTCCGTGAGCCCAGCGAGCACCATGCGAGTGCAGTGTGGCTAGCTGTGATGCACGGTTCGACGTGATGTTGGTGCACACGCCAGACGCCCCGCAGATTTCCCTGCCGCCTCTATAAGAGAAAATGCCGCCCCGTCTATTCGGCATTTCGTGGCGTAGAGAGCAAAGAGCTCTTCAGGGGCAAGCCGCGTTCGCGTATCCCGGTCAATTCCGGGCGCAAGCCTTATTAAGTCCACTATTCCCATTGGGAAATCGATTGCCGCCTCATCCTGCTTGAAGGCGAGACTAGCTACGTACACACCGCTGTTTCTTTTGCTCGTCCAACTCGTCACCTCCAGGTCTCGATGTCCGGCAAGCTCGTCTACGCAACATGCGTGACTTCTCCGGGGTAGGTGTCTAGGAGATAACCCTCGTGGCCACCACATCATCTTTCGGCTTTCGGCGCTTTAAGGCAGCGTGCGCTGCCATAGCGACCACCGCCGCCTTGTCTACTGTCTCCGCGCTCACTCCTGCAGTGGCTGCGGAACCTGAGCAGATCAACATCAAATCCCTGCTATCCTCCGACAACCCATCCATCGCAGATCTCGCGGGCGCAATCGCTCAGATTGAGGAGCGCATCGCACAAGCGGAAGCCTCCATAGGTGCGCAGCGCGAAACCGTCAACCGTGCGCTGGTCGATCTCAACGACGCCCGTACTAAGGCAAACCAGGCGCGTCAAGGAACAACGACGGCGCGCGAGCAGCTTGACGACGCACAAGCGGACGTCGCCGATGCCCAGGCCAAGCTGGATGAGGTCTCCCGTTCCGCCTACCGCCGAGCCAATACTTCCGATGCTGTCTCCCATGCGGCAGGGAAAGACGCGCGTTCGGACATGCTGGAGCGCCAGTCTTACCTTCGCTCGCAGTCTGAGAAGCAGCAGGCCGTCGTTAGCGACTTGGAGAAGCAGCGCACGGAAAAGGCGAACAAGGAATCCCAGCTGCGGAAGACCCAACAACTGGCCGAGGAACGTGCGGACCGGGCGGCCGATGCCGAGGCTGCCGCGCGCGAGCAACTCTCCGCGTCCGAGGCTTCTATTGAGGAATCTACGTCCGAACGCGAGGATCTGCTTTCCCAACTCTCATCTCTTCACAAGGCGCTAAATCAAGCCAAGGGTCTGGACGGAGAAGGTGTGTCAAGCCCAACAGCTGGATCTAAGGTCAAGGAGCGGGCCGGGACTAATTCTGCACAGGGTCGTTCTGAGTCTAGTGCCGCAACTCCTGCCGACGGCCCATCGACGGTATCCTCACCGCCCGCTGCGGGGCACTCGACACCAGCCAGCACGGAGCCGACCGCCGAGTCCACAGCGTCCACCGTGGCCGGCCCCTCCGGCTCTGAGGCACAGAACCCCACGCTTCAATCGCAGCCGTCGACGGCTTCTGCCTCTGCAGACGAATTGGAAGAGCTCTCTAGCGCCGCAAGCACTGTGGCTTCCGATCCGAACGTGCAAGAGTTGTCGTCGACAAGCACGGCCAACTCCTCTGAAGGCCACGCCGAGAACTCCCAGGGCGGTAGCTCCAGCTCGTTCGATCCGAACGGAATCGATGCGGAAACCGTAGCGCTTGGCATTGAAGCGGTGGGAACAGTGGCCTCGATGGTGGCCGCATCTCAGCCGGACCACAATAACAGCTTGAGCCAAGAGGAAATCGATGCTCTGGCGGAAGGCTCTTCCAAGCTCTTTGCCCTCCAGGGTGGGCAAGACAGCGCTGGGGAAGCGACGGATTCCACGGAGACGTCCGATAGCGATGCAGCGAACGCAACTGATGACGAGGATTCCCTTGAGTCCGATGTTTCCGGTGTCCTGGAGGAACTTGACACCACCGATAGCGTGACGAAGAAGGCATCCGCTTCACTGGGCGATGCCTCCCGCGAAGCGAAGATCGAGACCGTGATCGAGCGTGCGACGTCTCAAGTAGGAGTTCCTTATGCCTGGGGCGGTGGCGATGCCAACGGTCCTACACAGGGCATTCGCGACGGCGGCGTCGCTGACTCTTATGGCGACTACAACAAGGTCGGCTTCGACTGTTCTGGGCTGGTGCTCTATGCCTTTGCTGGCGTCGGCATTTCCCTGCCGCATTACACCGGCTACCAGTATCAGAAGGGAACCAAGATTTCCCCGAGCGAGATGCAGCGAGGCGACCTTGTCTTCTACGGCCCGAGCGGAAATCAGCACGTGGCAATCTATCTTGGTGACGGCACCATGGTCGAAGCTCCGCAGTCCGGTCAAAACGTCAGCATCTCCCCAGTACGTCAAGCCGGCATGGCACCCTATGCCGTGCGACTGATCTAGTTCAGCCCGTTGCTAAACTGGGCTGCATGACTGACACACTGCGTACTGCCCAGGGCAACACCCGCGGCACCGATTCGGTGCCCTCCTCATTTGACGCCCTCCTCGTTCTTTCCTTCGGTGGCCCGGAAGGAAACGAGGAGGTCGTCCCATTTTTGGAGAACGTTACCCGTGGACGAGGCATCCCGCGCGAGCGGCTCGAAGTCGTCGGAGAACACTATTTCCGCCTAGGCGGCATTAGTCCGCTTAATGCGCTAAATCGAGAGATTATTTCTAATGTTTCCGCAGAGCTGAAGGAACGCGGACATAATCTACCGGTTTATTTCGGTAACCGTAACTGGTACCCGTTTGGGACAAAAGCCGTCGAGCAGATGGCCGCCGATGGTGTGCGCAACGTCGCCGTATTCGCTACCTCCGCCTGGGGTGGCTACAGTGCTTGCCGCCAGTACAACGAGGACATCGTTGCATTGCGCAAGCACCTCGAGGACGAGCAACTGCCCGACATGAACTTCACCAAACTGCGCCAATTCTTCGATCACCCCAAGTTCATTGAGGAGATGGCCGCAGCCGTCCGCGAGGCTTATGCGGAGGTGTCGGAAGACAAGATGGCTAGCACCCGCATGCTTTTTACTGCGCATTCAGTGCCATCGGCACACGATGCTGTTGGGGGAGCAGAAGGCGATAAACATATCTATTCCCGCCAGGTAGCGGAGGCTGCACGGCTCGTAGCCAAGGCTGCCGGGGTCCAGAATTATGACCTAGTGTGGCAATCCCGTTCAGGAAACCCAGCCACCCCGTGGTTGGAACCGGACATTGTCGACCACACCACGCGAATCCACGAGGAAGATGGTGTCGATAGCGTTGTCGTGTGCCCAATTGGATTTATCTCCGATCACATGGAGGTCATCTGGGATCTCGATACTGAACTGAAGCAAGCCGCTGAGGAAATGGGCGTCAGCGTCTATCGCACCCGAACCGCCGGCCCATCTGCACGTTTTGCCTCGCTCATCGTGGACCTCATCGAGGAGTTAGAGCATGACGCTGAACCTGCCTCACTCGGTGAGGTTACCGTTCAGGGCTGTACGGTCAATGGCGCACCCTGCGCTGAAGGTTGTTGTGATATCTGGTCTCTGCGCAAGCCGCATTAACGCGCGAAATCGGTGAGCGCATAAGCCACGCCGGCCATGCGTGCTTGGCGGATATGGCGCCACAGGCGCAGAAGCTGCGGATCGAGACTGTGATCTTGAATGCGGTCAGTCACCGTCTCGATGATGGCCGCCACGCGGTCAGCGCGGGCGAAGAGCTTCGCTGCTCGCCCCGGCACTGCAGCGGGTAATCCGGGGGTGTCGTAGAAATCCCTTAGTGTGCCTACTGTTAGCCGGGGATTGGGGAGGGCATCGCTGCGATAGCCCAATGCCTCGATGAGGTTTGCTGACTCATTCGTCGCAGTACTCAAGAGCTCATCGGCCTCGCCCGGGCTAAGCCAAGCGGGCGAGGGTAACGGGGCAGTCTCTTCAATCACCGTCCACCGCGTCGCGCCCACGGCATAGGTGGGCACCAACACCAGGTTCCGATCCCGATTATTGGTACGCACCACGATTGCGCCTGCCGGATTTTCTGCCGCCGCTCGCGCCGATTCCGTGCCGGCTGGAAGTGCTGGCGCGTCGCCAGGACCGGAGAGAACTAGCCGAAGCAGCGGTTCGCGCTCTCCACGCTCGATGACGGAGGCCGTTTCACGCTGGAGAAGTGACATAACATCAACAAACGGCTCTCCTTCGACCCCTTGTTGCTCACCACCCAGCTCGCTGAGGGCATCAAGAAAGCCATCAGTGGATTCGTGCCCCCATAGCCATGCACCAAGCCAAACAGAAACGTTTTGTACAGGGGACCAGACTTCGGCGCGCATATCCATGGCTGGACAGTGTAGACGATAGGGTAGACCCCTATGAGCTTGAATTCCCGAGATCCCTATGGCGGCGATATTTTTGCAGGACATGCGCGGAACAAGAAGCCGGAGTACCCCGAGGTACCCGCTGAACCAGGCATGGTCGTCGAGGTTCGAGGTGATGACTTTGTAGGGGAAGTATTGGGCGTCGACAAAACCGTATGGGGCCCAGTCGTGCGCCTCGAGGACCGACATGGAAATGAGCGAGTATTCAAACTCGTGAAAGGGGGGTTCTTGTTGGAGGGGCAGCCAGTGACGTTAACGCGATACGTCGAAAAGCAGGCGCCGCGGAAGTCAAACTCCGGGTCGCGCCGTGTGGAGAATCTTGAGGCGAAAGTTGCCGCACCTTCGCGCATTTGGGTTGAAGGCATTCACGACGCGGCCATCGTTGAAAAGGTCTGGGGTCACGATCTGCGGGTGGAAGGTGTGGTCGTCGAATACCTCGAAGGACTCGATAACCTTGAGGAACGCCTGGCTGAGTTTCAGCCCGGTCCGGGACGCCGTGTGGGCGTCCTCGCGGATCACCTAGTCGAAGGATCAAAGGAAACGCGGTTGACGCAAACGGTGGGCGAGCACGTGCTTGTCACCGGTCACCCCTTCATTGATATCTGGGCGGCTGTAAAGCCTGAGCGCCTAGGGCTGCGCGCCTGGCCCGAGGTTCCCTATGGGGAAGACTGGAAGACGGGCATCTGCAAGCGCGCGGGGTGGTCTGATCCCAAGGAAGGGTGGAGCCGCGTGTACAACGCCGTGAATTCTTTCCGGGATCTCGATTCCACGCTCATCGGCGCCGTCGAGCGGCTCGTCGACTTTGTCACAACACCGGAATTGAGCAAAGAAGATTTGCTCTAATTCGAATTCGCTCGGTCAATGAGGTTGATGGCGAGCTGGCAACCGGCCGTCTCTGCCGCCCACCCCGCCGCTTGGAGGCGCTGGGACATCGCTTGTTTGGAAATGCCCAGCTCTTCCGCAGCTTCGTTCTGATTCAACCCGCCGCGCACAAGAGATGTCGCCTCACGGCCTTCCATTGTGCGCTTGTGCAGCACAAAGCCGAGTAGGGCGAATGCCGCTGCAATATCCTGCGCCTCCGCAGCGCGCCCGCGCCGATCAATTTTGGCGTAGACGTGTCCGGCCCGCGCCGAGCCCTTTACCGCGGCGGTTGCCACTGCGCGTGTTTCGGCATCACCTGCGCCTTCGCCAGGGATAATTCCAATGCCAATGGCCCAGTCACCATCCGCAAGAAGCGCCATAACGACATCACAGACCGCCGGAGAAGAATAGGCCACAGCGCAAATATCCTCAACACCAAGGACCTCAAACTCGCCGATTCCCTCCAGGGTGGAAAGCGCGGCGGCGGATCGTTGGACCAAATCGGCGCGGCGTACCGAGCGTCCGCGGTAGCGGGCATGGACAGCTAGCACAGTGAGAGACTCCTTCCAGCAAGAAACAACGCTCAGTCTACTCTTTGCGCTTGACTGGGCCACGCATTCCGGGGCCGAGCGGCAACCGCGTGTCTAGGATGAGACCAGCGATTCCCACTGCCGCAGCGATAAGGAAGCCGGCGATCGTGTAGGGGCTCATCGCTCCGGTGAGCGCATCCCCGAAGAAGACCCCGATGGCGGTGGTGGGAATCGAACCGATGAGTGTGGCGATGGCGAAGTGAGTCACCGAAATCGGCGTGAGCGCTGCAACATAGTTTAGTAAGGAAAACGGAACTCCGGCGACCATTCTCAATGACGCCACCGCTAGCCAACCCCGGCGCTCAAGCCGGGCATTGATTGCATATACCGCTTTGTGCGTGAGATGCGGGCGAATCCACTCACCAAGTAAGCCGCGGACGATAAGGAGAGAAATGGTGGCGGAGATAGTCAGCGCGACAAGGGAAACAGAAAGCCCAAGCCACGGGCCGAAAAGAAGGCCTGCCGCCAAAGTCCACACGGTCCGGGGAATAGGGAACTGGGTGAAGAAGATGTAGACTCCCGTAAAAGCAACAACAAACCACGGCCCGAGTTGGTCTGACCACGTGCGGAGGGCGGTGAGTGAGGGGACGTCGACAAGCACGGCGAGTAGCATCAATGCCGCACCGGCAGCGACTACTGCCGTCCAACGTTTCCACGTCCAACGCTTGCAGCTTTGCCACGCAGCGCGGCCCAGAGACACACAAAAGTCCCCGACGCTGTGCATCCAACCAGTGTTCATAGAGATAGAAGTCTAGTGCCGAAGACGCCAAACCCCGCATTGAGCCCAAAGCGTGGGAGAACGGCTAAAGACGGAGGCAGGAGACGGCTTGGCTGGCTGGGGAGCAGCTGAGAGCTGCACCTCAACTTACTGTTAAGCCGCGATTCGATGCATGAGTATTTCCGTGCGCGGGGGATACTGAACAGCAGTGCGCATCCGCATGTATCTCTAGGGCCACTTTTACTGTGTCAGTCTTAGCTAGTTTCACCTTTTATTGTCTCTACGCCCTAGCTGCGGAGCGAATTCTTGATTCACCACCTACTTTTGGCGCCCGCCCTGGCGCCTGCGTTTTTCTTTGGAGAGCATTATGGACTTTATCCACAACCTCACGTCTTATATGGACGCAGCCACCTTGCTCGAAGCCTTTGGCCCCTGGGTCATCGGTGGTATAGCACTTGTCGTCTTCATCGAGTCCGGTGTGCTCTTCCCATTTCTTCCGGGAGATTCACTACTCGTGACTGCCGCGATTCTGCGCCATGAGCTCCAGGTCTCCCTGTGGGTACTCATTGCTGTAGGCATGATCGCCGCGATAGCTGGTGACCAGGTGGGGTACTGGATTGGGCACCGTTTTGGCCGTGGCCTGTTTAAGAAGGACGCTCGGCTTCTCAAACTTGAGTATCTCAACACCGCCGAGGACTTCTTCCGCAAGCACGGCCCGCTTGCACTAGTGCTCGGACGATTCGTCCCAATCGTGCGCACCTTCATTCCGGTAGCCGCCGGCACGGCGGGAATGCGGTACAAGAAGTTCATTGGATGGAATGTCAGCGGCGCAGTCGCTTGGGTGCTCTCCATGAATCTCGTTGGTGTTTTTCTCGGAAACATTCCGGGCATTGCTGACTCGATTGAGAAGATTATGCTGCTTATCATCGCGTTGTCGGTGGCGCCTATCGTCATCAAGGGCCTGCATAGCTACATCACGTCGAAGAAGAAGGCTACGGTAGTAGAAGAGACGGAGCCTACTGCGGAATCGCGCGCATAGACCCTAGACGCATGAAGAAGGCCCCGCGCCTCACATCATCATCATCTCTGACGGTGTGAAGCACGGGGCTTCGGTCTGTGCCCGAGGGGGGACTTGAACCCCCACGTCCGTTAATAGGACACTAGCACCTCAAGCTAGCGCGTCTGCCATTCCGCCACCCGGGCTAGGGTGTTTGTTCAGCCTCTCGGCTGGGCACTCGAATACTGTATCCCGAACCGGCATAACTTCACAAATCGCCACCTCAGAGCGGGTTTTCACTGGGTTCTTAAACGAGGAAAACACAACGATGAAAGTTGCGTATCCACTGCCACCTCCTGAGACAGCCGGGTAGTAAGCGACAACGCGGCAGATAGCTTTCCGGTAGAAATGGATTTATGACTAGCAACACTTCAAATTCCACTGCGAACTACGCCACCGACTCCCGTTTCCCCGGCCCAGACCCCTATGCACCGTTGGGGGATGTCCCAGCTTTTACCGTGACCTCGTCCGATATCGAGGAGGGAGCGGAGATCGCAGAGCGCTTCCGCGCACCTGAAAATGTCTCGCCCCAGCTGTCGTGGTCGGATGTGCCCGAAGGGACCAAGTCCTTTGCCGTCACGTGCTTTGATCCTGACGCGCCGACGGGGTCCGGCTTCTGGCACTGGGCTGCCTTCAACATCCCGGCCGACGTACGCGAGCTCCCCACAGGTGCAGGGGCCGCTGAGGATCTCGGACTCGAAGGCGTTATCAGCTTGCGCGGTGACTCTGGCCAGCGCGTCTATTATGGCCCCCAGCCGCCTGCAGGTCACGCCCCGCACCGCTACCTCTTCGCCGTACACGCCGTCGACGTCGAACGCCTCGAAATCGACCCGGAGGCAACACCTATGGTCCTCGGCTTCAACCTTTATTTCCACACCCTCGGGCGCGCGATTACCTGGGGCTGGTACGAGGCCCACTAAGCGGCCCAATTACACTTATCACAATGAGTAAGAACCCGGACATCCCTCCCACATCCGACGGAGTAGAAATCCCCGCCGCCCTGCGAGTGGGCGGCGCTTTCATGTTGGTGGCTGCCGTGTTAGCACTATTCGGGCTCGTGTCCATTTTCACCGACGGATGGGGCGCCACCTTCGAATGGACGTGGCGCCGCCTCGCCATCGTTGGTGCGGCCCTCCTCGTCGGCGCATTCAGTACCCAACGCCGCGATCAGCGTGGTAGCCGCGAACAAATCATTGCGCTGATTCTCGCGCTAGTGCTTATCATCGCCAGCCGCGCGCTGCCTAGTACGGTCCTCACAACGATGGGCCAATACGTCGTCTTCCTCTACGCAGTGGCGGCAGGGCTGTGCGCGGTTATCATCCGCCGCACACTGCGCTAAACGCTGAAGCGCTCCGTGCGGCTGGCCTGAAAGCTCTTCGCCGGGCTAGTCAATCCATTCAAGACCAGAGCCAATGGCCTCCGAGATATTGCTGAGGCGGTGAGCGTGGATCTGCTGGGCAATGCCGCGGTGGATGTCACGGATCCAATCCGGGCCGCCGTAAATCAAGCCGGTGTAGCCCTGCAACAGCGAAGCGCCTGCCGTGATGCGCTCCCATGCTTGCTCCGGGGTGGAGATTCCGCCCGCGGAAATGAGCACCAGGTCGTCTCCTACGCGGGCATAGAGGCGCTTGAGCACCTCTAAGGAACGCGCAGCCACTGGGGGACCCGACACGCCGCCTGCGCCCATGGCGGCAACCTCAGCGGATGGGGTCTTCAAACCCTCGCGAGAAATGGTGGTGTTGGTAGCCACGATTCCCGCCAGCCCCACGTCAACGGCCATATCCGCCACGGCATCAATGTCCTCATCGCTGAGGTCTGGGGCAATCTTGACCAAGACCGGCGAGGACGTCGATTCCACCACGGCCTCCATGATGGGGCGCAGCGATTCCACTGCCTGCAAGTCACGCAGCCCCGGGGTATTAGGGGAGGACACGTTGACCACAACGTAGTCGGCCAAATCCCCGAGAACTGATGCGCACTGACGGTAGTCATCCACCGCGTGCTCAGCCTCGGTGACCTTGTTCTTTCCGATATTGATGCCGATGACATCGTTGTAGCGGCGCTTCCGCAGGTTTCGTGCGGCCGCCAGCGCCCCTTCGTTATTGAAGCCCATGCGGTTGAGGATGGCCTTGTCTGCTTTGAGCCGGAACAACCGGGGAGCCGGGTTTCCCGGCTGCGGCTTCGGGGTGATGGTGCCCAGCTCCGCGTACCCAAAGCCGATGGGGGACCAGACGTCGGCTGCCGCCGCGTTCTTGTCAAAGCCTGCTGCTAGACCCAGCGGGCGCGGAAAGTGCACACCAAACACGTCTTGTTCAAGGACGGGATCGCTGACTGGCAGAGCTTTGCCCAGAGCTCGGTTGAAGGGGCCGGCCGATTGGAACACAGCCAACCCGCCGTTGATGATCCCGTGAATTCTTTCCGGGCTGAGCTTAAACATCCCCTTCAAGGCGGCTTGGTAAGCCACGTGGCGGGCGCGGTCAAGAGCGGAGTACTGCATGCATTGTCCTTTGGAAAGTTGAGGCTAAAGGGGGACTGAAATACTAACGTGGGGATTTCTCGAGCTGTGGATCAGAAATGAATTGGAGCCCGTCGCCAGAAGCGGAGGCGGCGACGAGGGTGCCGTCGCCAAGCACGGCAACATTGCGCGCATCCGCCACCGTATCCATGGTGCCGACGTTCTCCGGGACACCCGCAGCGATGGTGTAGGCGTGGAGGAGGTTGTTGTCTGTAGTTGTCGCCCACGCTAGCTTGCGCCCGGCGTCCCAAGCCACACCCCACGGCGTGCCATCGGTATTGCCGTACTGGTGCAAGCGGATGACGTCGCTGGCGGTATAGATGGCAATGCGCTTGCCGACGGTATCCGAAGCCACAACCACGGCGCCCTCGCCGCCTGCGATCTGACCTACACCTTGGCCCACGCGAAGGCGTCCGCCTGCACGCTCCTTCTCCCAATCCAACGATTGAATCGTGGAGTCCTCCCTCAAGACACGGACGATGCCGTCGGCGCCATCCGGATTAGGCACGGAGATGAGCTGATCCGAGCCTGCTTCCACAGTGATGCCGGTAGTGCGTTCGCCGTCTAGGTACGCGCCGATGGTGGTGGAGTCCTTCGAGCCAACGAAGACTTCGCCACTGGAGGCTTCCGCAGCCACCGTCACCGGTTGCTCCTCTTCCACAGCCAATTCCTGCGGGGAATCCGGCTTGAGCGGATCAATGAGCATAACTCTATCCCCGCACGCTAGAAGGAAGTGCTTCTCAGAAGCGGTGAGGTCACCACATTTCTCGTCCACGGTAACCTGCGTGGACTTTTTGCCTTCAAAGTCCGCAGCTGAACCTACCGCGAGCGAGTCCTCGGTGCGCACGGCGAGGATGTCGCCGACGGCTGCGAGGTCTGTCGCTGCATCGAATGGCACGACGGTACCCACCGGCTTCTCGGATGCCGGGGAGGATGCGGGCTCGGCCTTGCCATAGACCGCCGAGTCGGGGTCCCCGCCAACCCCGACCGTGGGATTACAGGCGGCAAGCGCGCATGCGCTGGAAAGGAGGGCAAAAGAAAGCAGGACTCGACGCGTTTTCACGATCCCTCATCCTAGCAGCCAGCGTGGTGGAAACAGGAAGCGATGGGACTCCCGAGTAGGCTATCGCGGGTGACTACAACAGCTACAACTGAAGCCATGACATGGCTGCAGGTCATCGTCCTGTCTCTTGTCCAAGGCCTCACCGAATTCCTGCCCGTGAGCTCGTCTGGGCACTTGCGCATCGTCTCCACTCTTTTCTGGGGACAGGATGCCGGTGCTTCCTTCACCGCTGTCATCCAGCTGGGCACCGAGCTGGCGGTGATCGTCTACTTCGCAGGGATGATTTGGCAGATCCTGAAAGGTTGGTGCGTGGGCCTCGTACATAAGGACCAGCGCGGTCAGGATTATCGAATGGGTTGGATGGTCATCGTTGGCTCAATTCCGATTGGCATCCTGGGAGTGCTGGGGAAAGACCTGATTAGGGATAACCTGCGCAACCTATGGATTACTGCTTCCATGCTCGTCCTGTTTTCCTTTGTGTTCATCCTGGCAGAGCGCGTGGGTAAGAAAACCCGCGGCTTCGACGAGCTCACGATGCGCGATGCCATCGTTATGGGACTATGCCAATGCCTGGCGCTCATCCCTGGCGTCTCACGCTCCGGCGGCACCATCTCCGGTGGCCTCTTCCTCGGCCTCGACCGTGAGGTGGCCACGCGCTTTAGCTTTCTGTTGGCTATTCCGGCGGTGATGGCCTCGGGGCTGTTTTCGCTTGGCGACGCCTTCGGTCCCACCGTGGGACAATCCGCCACCGGCGCCCAATTACTCGTTGGCACGCTCATCGCCTTCGTTGTGGGCTATGCATCTATCGCCTGGCTGCTGAAGTTCGTGGGCAGCCACTCCTTCGAGTGGTTCGCCGCTTACCGTATCCCCGTCGGCCTGATCGTCATGCTCTTGCTGGGCCTTGGCGTGCTCGGCGCGTAAGTGGTGAGGAGGCGCAGCCCCGCAGGATCCTAGGATACACAGCCATGTGCCCGGCCATGCGCCCGCGTCGGAGGCAGCACACGTTAGGATTGTGAGCATGCAATCTTGGCCTGTCCCGCACATCGATTCCGTCCCTGGCGCTCCGTCGCCGCTTCACCTCTATGACTCCGCTGATGAAGCGGTCAAGAAGCTCGACATCAGTGGGGAGACTGCCACCATGTACGTCTGTGGCATCACCCCATATGATTCGACCCACCTGGGCCACGCGGCGACCTATCTGACTTTTGATCTGATTTACCGCCAGCTGCTGGATAACGGCTACAAGGTGAATTACGCCCAAAACATCACCGATGTGGATGATCCGCTCTTCGAGCGCGCGGACCGCGATGGTGTGGATTGGCGTGAGTTGGGGACCTCCCAAATCAACCTTTTCCGCTCAGACATGGAGCTGCTCTCCGTGTTCCCCCCGGATCACTTTGTGGGGGCGATGGAGGCCATCGACGAGATTACGGAGATGGTGCAGGCGCTTCTCGACGCAGGTGCGGCCTACGTCGTCGACGATCCGGAGTACCCGGATATTTATGCCTCCATTGAGGCCACGAAGAACTTCGGCTACGAGTCGAATTACTCCCGCGAGCAAATGGAGACCTTCTTTGCCGAGCGCGGTGGCGACCCTGATCGCCCCGGCAAGCGCGATCCTCTTGACGCTCTGATTTGGCGCGCGCACCGTGAAGGCGAACCGGCCTGGGATTCGCCTTTTGGTCCGGGCCGCCCTGGATGGCATATTGAGTGCTCCGCCATCGCAACCAACCGGCTTGGCTCCAGCTTCGATATTCAAGGTGGCGGTTCGGACCTGAAGTTCCCGCACCACGAATTCTCCGCAGCGCATGCGGAAGCAGCGCTCGGCGTGAAGCGCATGGCGCAGTCCTATGTACACACCGGCATGATCGGCTTGGACGGGACCAAGATGTCCAAGTCTTTGGGCAACCTCGTGTTCGTCCACAAGCTCGTGGAGGCGGGCGTCGATCCCTCAGCGATTCGCCTGGGTGTCTTCGCCGGCCACTACCGTGCCGACCGCGACTGGTCAGATGACGTTTTGCGCACTGCGCAGGAGCGACTCCAGCGATGGCGCGAAGCTTTAAGCCATCCGGGCACTGTGGAGGAGGTCAAGGAGGTCATTCAGCACCTGCGGTTGGCGTTGGCTGATGATCTTGATACTCCGCGCGCCATTGCGGTTCTCGATGAATGGGCGAAGAAGGCTCCAGAATCCGGGGAAGCAACAGAAGAGGCATCCGATTTGCTGCGCACCGCAGTTAATTCCTTGCTGGGCGTGCGCCTCTAGGTAACTTCAGGCATGATTTAGCTCATGACGATTCGTGCAGAATTCCAGCCCACCGTTGATGAGTTCATGTCCAACCTACAGTCCTTCGCTACCGGGGATTACCTCAAGGAAGAAGAAAAGGAATTCTGGGAGGCCCCGTTTGATGCCGCGGTACTCCCACGCCTTCGCACTATCTTGGAGTCCTTCCTCGACGATATGGATAAGCTGCCGGATGACCCTGAAGGGTCACTCCTGAGCGCCGCGGTACGCCCCACCGTGGACAAGCTCGCGGCCTTCAACCAAGAAAACGCAGATGCAGTGCTGGAACCGGAAGAGAAGGAAGAGCTCACGGAGCTTATTCACTCCGCCTCTGCGGCAACCGGTGCGGACGATGAGGCACTCGCGCAGCTTCCGGAGCTGGACTTCTAATTGACTGACCACGCAACTTCCGCTTTCACTACCCGTCCAGCAGCAATCTTTTGGGATATGGACGGCACACTGACCAACTCCGAGCCCCTGTGGGAAGAGGCCACTTTTTATCTCTCTGAAACACTGGGGCGCCGCTTAACACCCACGGAGCGCTTAGCCACGGTTGGCGCTACCTTCGAGGACACCCTCAGCATCTGTGCGCACAAAGCAGGCGTTACGCTTCGACCAGGTGATAACGAACGCTACCGTGCGCTCATGTTTGATTACATCAGGTCCCTTTTTGCCCAACACCTGGAGATTTTCCCGGGGATTCCCGAGCTGCTCGACGAACTCAAGGGCCTGGGAATGCCGATGATCGTGACCACGAACACGGAACGATATGTGGCTGATTCCGCGATTGCGGCCTTAGGCCGCGAGTACTTCGTCGACACGATTTGCGGTGACGAAGTTCCCCAGGGCAAACCTGCCCCCGATATGTATATCGAAGCGGCGCGTCGAGTGGGTGCCGATCCACGGGACTGCCTTGTATTCGAAGACTCTGCGGCAGGTATGCGCGCGGCTGTCGACGCCGGGTGCACCGTCATCGGACTGCCGGAGGGAGACCACGTCGCGGTGCCCGAGCAAGCCACCGAAATTACTGACCTCCGGGGCTCTGCTCACCGTCATCTGAAGGGGGCGACGGCGGCCAATGTTCACGAGTGGTTTAGCCGGTTGCGCGCCGACTAGACGTACCGATTTCAGTTGCGCATCATGTCAGCCGGCTTTGCGTAACTGAGAATTTCGGCCGACTAGCAGAATTTTATGCAGCGGTGTGGAAGAATAAACCACCGTGAAGAATTTTGAGAGCCTATTTGAGGAACTGTCCCAGAAGATCGCCGAACGCCCTGAGGGCTCCGGCACCGTGGAGTCTTTTGACAAAGGCATCCACCATCTGGGCAAGAAGATCATCGAAGAGGCTGGCGAAGTGTGGATCGCCGCGGAATACCAGTCTGATGAAGAGCTCGCTGAGGAGATGTCACAGCTGCTGTATTGGCTCCAGGTTATGGCCCATAAGCGTGGCCTGAAGCTCGAAGACATTTACACCTACCTTTAATCGGCCATAAAGCCGTCCCACCATTCACCGTATTCAGCGTAGAAAGCACCACACACTGATGATCAAAATCGCCGTCCCCAACAAGGGATCGCTGTCCGAGGCAGCCCTTGAAATCCTCAAGGAAGCCGGCTACAAGGGCCGCGGACACAGTAAATCGCTCAACGTCGTGGACGAGGAGAACGGAGTCGAGTTCTTCTTTCTGCGCCCAAAGGATATCGCTATCTACGTGGCACAAGGCGTCTTGGATCTGGGAATTACTGGTCGAGACTTGGCGCTCGATTCCCGAGCGAAATTCAATGAAGTTCTAGCACTCAATTTTGGCGGCTCGACCTTCCGTTACGCCGCACCAGCAGGGGAGCAGTGGGACGTCGCCAAGCTGCAAGGCAAGCGCATCGCCACGTCCTATCCCAACGTGGTACGCGATCACCTCGCTGCCAATGGAATCGATGCCGAGGTTATCCGCCTTGACGGTGCAGTAGAGATTTCGATTCACCTTGGAGTCGCGGACGTCATTGCCGACGTTGTCTCCACAGGAGCCACCCTCCGCCAGCAGGGGCTTGAACCCTTCGGCGACCCCATCGTCTCCTCGGAGGCCGTGGTGATAAAGCGTGAGGGAGAAGACGTCACCGCTGATGAAAACGTTGTGCTTAGCCGCATTCGAGGAATCCTCAATGCGCGCCACTACGTCATGCTGGACTACAACGTGGCAGAAGAAAAGTTGCCAGACGTCGAGGCGGTGACCCCTGGGCTTACAGGACCGACCATCTCTCCTTTGGCCCGTGAAGGGTGGGTTGCCGTGCGCGTCATGGTTCCCCGCAACCTGGCCAACCAAGTTATGGACAGCCTCGAAGAGCTCGGGGCAGAGGCAATTCTTGCCTCGGATCTTCGGATTGCCCGCTTTTAGGGGGAGATTCCAAACATTTTATTCGGGCTCCTAGCTACGATGGGGACTGACCATCATCGTTCTTCGATTTTTATGCAAGGAGTCAGCCCCGATGGCAAAGACAACTAAGAAGGATGCACAAGCAGAGGCCAAAGAGACCAAGGATGTAAAGTCCCAGGTCGAAGAAAAGGCCACCAACAAGTCTTCGAAGTCCGCCTCTAGCAAGAAGACGCGTACTGAGACTGACCTTCTCGGCTCCCTGGAAGTTCCGAACGATGCGTACTACGGCGTTCACACGCTCCGCGCTATCGAAAACTTCCAGATTTCCTACGTGACCATCAACACCATCCCGGACTTCATCCGCGGCATGGTCCAGGTCAAGAAGGCCACCGCTATGGCCAACCGCCGCCTGCACGTTCTTCCGAAGAAGAAGGCAGAAGCAATTATCTGGGCCTGTGACCAGATTCTCGAAGAAGGCCGCTGCATGGACCAGTTCCCGCTGGATGTCTTCCAGGGTGGCGCTGGCACCTCGCTCAACATGAACACCAACGAGGTTGTGGCCAACCTGGCGCTCGAGCACCTCGGTGAGGAAAAGGGTGCCTACGACATCATCAACCCGAACGATGATGTCAACATGTCCCAGTCCACCAACGACGCGTACCCGACCGGCTTCCGTCTCGGCATCTACTACGCGATGGAGGACCTCATTGAGCGTATCGACGCGCTGCAGGCTGCGTTCCACGCCAAGGGCAATGAGTTCGTTGACATCCTGAAGATGGGCCGCACCCAGCTGCAGGACGCAGTGCCGATGACCCTGGGTGACGAATTCAAGGCCTTCGCTCACAACTTGGCCGAAGAGCAGGCCATCCTGCGTGACGCCCAGAAGCGCCTGCTGGAGATCAACCTCGGCGCAACCGCCATCGGTACCGGCGTGAACACCCCGGCCGGCTACCGCCACCAGGTCACCGCAGCACTGTCTGAGGTGACGGGCCTTGAGATCAAGACCGCCCGCGACCTCATTGAAGCAACCTCCGACTGTGGCGCCTACGTGCTTCTGCACTCCACCATTAAGCGCGCAGCGATGAAGCTGGCCAAGATCTGTAACGACCTGCGCCTGCTGGCCTCTGGCCCGCGCGCCGGCCTGGCAGAGATCAACCTGCCACCGCGTCAGGCCGGTTCCTCCATCATGCCGGGTAAGGTCAACCCGGTTATCCCGGAGGTTGTTAACCAGGTCTGCTTCAAGATCTTCGGTAATGACCACGTAGTCACCATGGCTGCCGAGGCTGGTCAGCTGCAGCTCAACGTCATGGAGCCGGTTATCGGAGAGGCACTGTTCCAGTCCATCCGCATCATGGGCAACGCCGTCGACACCCTGCGTGAGAAGTGCGTCGTGGACATCACGGCTAACGCTGATGTTTGCCGCGCGTACGTTGAGAACTCCATCGGTATTGTCACCTACCTGAACCCGTTCATTGGTCACCACAACGGTGACATGATTGCTAAGGAGTCCCTCAAGACCGGCAAGGGCGTCAAGGAGCTCGTTCTGGAGAAGGGCCTGCTCGACGAGGAGACCCTTAACAAGGTTCTGTCCGTTGAGAACCTCATGCACCCGGAGTTCCGCGGTCAGCTCTACATCGATGAATAAACCGTCGTCAGCACCAGTGTTGTAAATACGCTCTGCTGTTTCGTCCACGCCCGTACTGCCTCGCTGAAGGTGGTACGGGCGTTTGGCTGTTTTCAATCCAACTGATGCTACCGACACCGTGGACACCCCGATGGGGGAGCAGTGGTTGGCATCGGTGTGTAAACGGACACAATCGGGCCTGGATTCTCGCCAAAGCCACATAAATAGGGCAAAATTAGAACTGTCAGTTGTCGCGCCCAGGTCGTGTACTGACCACAGCGCGAATTACCACCCATACCGCAGTTCACCTGCACATATTGGAGTTACATAATGGTTGTTGTGCACATCATTATCGTCCTTGCGGCGATTTATCTCGGTGCCCGAATTGGTTCGATCGGTATTGGTATGGCCGGCGGCTTGGGCGTTCTACTACTCGGCCTCACCGGTGTCCCCGTAACGCGTGAAGACATCCCCTTTGATGTCATTGGCATCATCATGACCGTGATCGCCGCCATTGCTGCCATGCAGCGCGCTGGCGGTATGGACTATCTGGTCTACCTTGCCGAAAAGTTTCTTCGCAAGAACCCAAAGAGGATCACGTTCTACGCACCTATCGTTACGTGGTTGATGACCGTCCTAGCGGGCACCGGCCACACGGCGTTCTCCACGCTCCCGGTTATCGTTGAGGTAGCGAAGGAAGGCAAGGTCCGTCCTTCCCGTCCGCTTTCGATTTCCGTCGTAGCCTCGCAGATGGCAATCTGTGCCTCACCTATTTCCGCAGCCGTCGTTCTGTTGGCTTCGCTGCTGGAGCCGATGGGCGTGGGCTATTTGCAGATCCTCGCGGTCCTCATTCCGGCTACGTTCCTCTCCATTTTCCCTGCCGCTTGGGTAGCAAACCGCTCGGGCGCAGAACTCGAAGATGACCCCGTTTACCAAGAGCGCAAGGCCCAGGGCTTGGTGAAGCTGCCGCAGGGTTCCCAGAACTACGCTCCGGCACAAGGTGCAAAGACCTCGGTCATCATCTTCCTCGTCGCCATCGTCATCGTGATGCTGTGGGCCACCCTTACCTCATCCCAGGTGGGTCTTATCGAGGAACCGACGCTGCCGCGTAACGAGGCCATCATGACAGTGATGCTCACCGCCGCAACACTCATCGTCATGGTCACCAAGGTCCCCGCCGGCGATGTACTCAACACGCCTGTCTTCAAGTCGGGTATGTCCGCCTGTATCTGCGTGCTCGGTGTCGCATGGTTGGGTACCACGCTGATCAACCACTACATGGAGGACATCCAGGCCATCTCCGGGTCCATCATTGAGTCCGCCCCGTGGCTGCTGGCCATCGTGCTCTTCTTCGCTGCGGCGCTCCTGTACTCGCAGGCCGCAACCACCAAGGCTCTCATGCCGGCAGCCCTGGCCCTCGGCGTCAACCCGCTTACCGCAGTGGCTGCCTTCCCAGCAGTGTCCGCGCTGTTCATCCTGCCGACGTACCCGACCTTGTTGGCCGCCGTCGAAATGGATGACACTGGCTCGACTCGCATTGGCAAGGCTGTCTTCAACCACCCGTTCATCATCCCAGGCACTGTGAGCATCGTCTTGTCGGTCCTCCTGTGCTACGCCTTCGGTGCGGTCCTTATCTAGCACAAACTAGCATCATCTAGAAATTATTTGATGTTGCTCAAAGCGCTTCCATAGCGCGCTAAGCTGGTGGGCATGACTACGCAACCTTCCGATGTTGACATTGCCCAAGCCCACCAGCTCGAACCCATCACGGATATTGCAGCCCGCGCCGGTATCCCGGCGCCCGCCCTTATTCCTTATGGGAAGAACAAAGCCAAGGTAGATATCACCCAGGTAGGAGATATTCCCGCTAATGGCAAGCTCGTCCTCGTCACCGGCGTCTCACCGACGCCGGCCGGCGAGGGTAAATCTACTGTTCTTATCGGTTTGACCGATGCTCTGACGCAGCTGGGCAAGAAGGCAATCGTCGCTCTTCGTGAGCCTTCCCAGGGCCCAGTCATGGGCATCAAGGGCGGTGCCGCCGGTGGCGGCTACTCTCAGGTTGTCCCAATGGAGGACATCAACCTCCACTTCACCGGTGACTTCCACGCTATCGCTGCGGCCACCAATACCTTGGCCGCCATCATCGATAACCACATCCACCAGGGCAATGCGCTCAACTTCGATCCAAGGCGCATTACGTGGCAGCGCTGCGTAGACGTCAATGATCGCGCCCTGCGCAACGTCGTTACCGGGCTTGGTGGCCCCGCCCATGGCGTGCCGGGGGAGACTGGCTTCACCATTACGGCGGCGTCGGAAATCATGGCCATCCTCGGCCTCGCAACCGACTTGGCAGACCTAAAGAAGCGTCTCGGTGACATCACTGTGGGCTACACCTACGACCAAAAGCCAGTAACCGCCCGCGAGTTGGGAGCAGAAGGCGCGCTGACGGCGCTCATGCGTGATGCCCTGAACCCTAACCTGGTCCAGACCCTGGGCGGCACCCCTGCCTTCGTCCATGGCGGCCCCTTCGCCAATATCGCTCACGGCTGCAATACTCTGCTGGCGACCCAAACGGCCATGCGCTTCGGTGACATTGTCCTCACGGAGGCAGGTTTCGGTGCAGATCTCGGCGGCGAAAAGTTCATGGATATCAAGTCCCGCTTCGGTGACCTTGACGTCGCCGGCGCCGTCGTTGTTGCGACTATCCGCTCCCAGAAGTACAACGGCGGACAGCCCCGCGAGGAACTCACCACCGAGAACCTGGAGGCACTAAAGAAGGGCGTGGTGAACCTCGAGCGCCACGTTGAGAACGTGCGCAAATTTGGCCTCAAGCCAGTGGTCGCACTCAACCTCTTCTGGAGCGATACCGAGGCCGAGCGCGAGTTCATGCGCCAGTGGGCCGCCGATTTCGACGTCGCGCTCGAAGAAGCAGAAGTGTGGGCCAAGGGCGGAGCGGGAGCAACAGCGCTGGCTGAGCGCCTTCTGGAGAATCTTTCCGAGGGTAACTCCCACCAGCTCTATGATCCCGCTGAGGGCATCGAGGCCTCCATCGACACCATTGCGAGGGAAATCTACCGCGCCGAGCGGGTGGAGTACTCGTCTAAGGCGCTGAAGGATTTGAAGTACATCAAGGACAACGGTTGGGAGGAGTTCCCAGTCGTGATCTCGAAGACTCAATATTCCTTCTCGGATGATACGAGCCAGCTCGGCGCCCCGGAAGGCCACGTCCTTCATGTCCGCGAACTGCAGCCCCGCACTGGTGCCGGCTTCATCGTGGCGCTGACAGGTGACGTCATGACCATGCCGGGTCTGCCGAAGAAGCCCGCGGCCAACAACATCGATGTTGCCGCAGACGGTTCCATCTCTGGCCTGTTCTAAGCCGCGGCACGCTCTACGCGGCGCAGTCTACGAAGCCTGGTCCGGCCACCCGGGATACTCGGGTGGCGTGCCGCCGAAGGCGGGGCATAGGTCTTGGAAAGAACACCAGCCGCAGAGCTTCGAGGTCTTGGGCCTGAAGTCACCGGACTTGCCATCGCCTTCGATCTTGGCCCAGAGCTCACCCAGGTCGCGCTCGAAGTACTCGAGCTCCTCCGGCCCCGGCGTGAGGAACATCGAATCCAGGACCTTGAGGTACATCAGCCGCAACTGCGTGGGGATGGTGCCGAGCAGCCGCCAGTACACCAGCGCGTAGAAGTTCATCTGGAACTGCGCGTCCTGGGAATAGCGGGGGAGCGGCTTCTTACCGGTCTTATAGTCCACCACGCGTACCTCGCCGGTGGGAGCAACATCAACGCGGTCGATGAACCCGCGGACGGGCACGCCGTTGGGCAGAACTGTATCGACGTACATCTCGCACTTGTGGGCGTCAAAACCTTGGGGGTTTTCCATCTGGAAGTAGCCCTTGACCAATTCGCGCGCCTCGACGAAGAAGTCCAGTTCTTCGGGCTCCGGCACTAAATCACGCAGCTCAGGGTCTTTGTCCAGCATCACCGCCCATTCGGGCTTAATCATCTTCACCGCGGCTGGGTACTCACGTTGCTCGCGGGACAGCTGGTGCATCTTCTCCAGCACAGCGTGGACCAGCGTTCCCTTCACCTGGGCCTTCGTCTTGGGCTCGGGCAACTTGTCAATAGCCCGGAAGCGATAGAGCAGCGGGCATTGTTTGTAGTCGGAGGCACGGGAAGGGGAGAGGGCTAGTCGTTTCGGCATAGTGTTTCTCAGCCTAGCGCATAGCCCACCGCGAACCTTCCCGCATCTCCCGACCGTCCGTGGCAAGCTAGATGGCATGAGCACTACGCAAGAGTTTCTTGATTTCATCGCAGCCAGCCCCTCGTCCTATCACGCGGCTGAAGAGGTGGCGCGCACGCTCGTCGCCGCCGGCTTTAGCCGCCAAGATGAGTCTGACGAATGGTCAGCAGCACCAGGCGGTCATGTCATGGTCCGGGGTGGTGCGGTCATGGCATGGTATGTCCCCGAAGGCGCCGGCCCGGATTCCGGCTTCCGCATTATCGGCTCCCACACCGATTCACCCGGCCTGGCTCTCAAGCCCACCCCGGACTTCGATTCCGCAGGGTGGCAGCAGGTAGCCGTCGAGGTCTATGGCGGGGTGCTTCTCCACAGCTGGTTCGACCGCGAGCTCACCGTCGGCGGCCAGGTCATCACGAAGGATGGCAACCGCCACTTGGTCAATACCGGACCCTTGCTGCGCTTGCCTTCCTTGGCGATCCACCTCTACCGCAAAGATGAATTCAAGCCGGATCGCCAACGCCACATGCAGCCGGTGCTCTCCGTAGGTACTCCGGAGACGTCGGTGATGGGGGTCGTCGGCAAGCAGCTTGGCGTAGACCCAGAAGATATCGCTTCCTTCAACCTGATTACCGCGGATGCCCAGCGCGGTGAGGTCTTTGGCGCCGGCGAAAAGCTCATCGCTGCCGGGCGCATGGACAACCTTTCTTCCGTTCATGCTTCGCTGCGTGCCCTGCTCGCTGCTGCAAAGAACGCCGATTCCATCGAGCACAAGGACGTCCTAGTCATGGCGGCCTTTGATCACGAAGAGGTGGGCTCCTCTTCGCGCTACGGCGCAGGCGGCCCGATCCTGGGGGATATCCTGACCCGCACCGCCCGTGCCCTCGGCGCGAACGAGGAGCAGCGTTTCCAGATGTTTGCGCGCTCCAGCTGTGTCTCGGCCGACGCCGCGCACTCCGTGCACCCCAACTACGCCGAAAAGCACGATCCCACGCATCACCCAATCATCGGCCACGGCCCGGTGACCAAGATCAACGGCAACCAGCGCTATGCTTCCGACGCTAATACCGTGGCCCTGTGGGAATCTGCCTGCCGCCGTGCGGGCGTTCCGGTCCAGCGCTTCGTGGGAAATAACGATGTCCCGTGTGGCTCCACCATCGGGCCGATTTCTGCCACCCGTCTGGGCATCCCCACCGTTGATGTGGGAGTGCCGATGCTCTCGATGCACTCGATCCGTGAGCTGGTAGGCGAGCGCGACCAACTATGGCTTGGTGACGCCCTTGAGGCATACTTGGTTGGTTAATCCTTGCCCCTAACTTTGTGAAAGGTTTTTCACGCTATGGCTTATTCTGGCCCCTTCCGCTACGGCGACCGCGTGCAGCTCACGGATGCCAAGCGGCGTCATTACACCATCGTCCTCGAGGAGGGAGGCCAGTTCCATTCGCACAAGGGCATCATCAACCACGATGACATCGTCGGCATGGATGAGGGCTCCGTTATCGATTCGACGCTGGGCAGCTCCTTCCTCTTGTTCCGCCACCTCATGGTGGATCACGTCTTGTCGATGCCGCGCGGCGCCGCGGTGATTTACCCCAAGGACTCCGCGCAGATCCTGGTCGAGGGCGATATCTTCATGGGTGCGCGCGTGCTCGAGGCCGGCGCAGGCTCCGGAGCACTCTCAATGACCCTCTTGCGCGCCGTGGGGCCAGAAGGCCACGTTTTCTCCTATGAGGTGCGCGATGATCACTTGGAATACGCCGTGAACAACGTCGCCGAATACTTCGGTGAGCAGCCCGAGTGGTGGAGCCCGCGGCTTGGCGATTTGGCCGATGTGACCGTCGAGGAGCTCGGCGGCCCCGTGGATCGCGTCATCTTGGACATGCTCGAACCCTGGGAGCACCTCGAGAAGGTGCGCGATATCCTCATCCCCGGCGGCGTCTTCATGACTTATGTGGCCACCGTGCCGCAGCTGATGAAGGTGATGGAGGGAATCCGCGAGCTGAAGTGCTTTACGGAGCCGCGCGCCTGGGAGTCCCTCGTGCGTGAATGGAAGGTGGAGGGCTTGGCCACCCGCCCGGAGCACCGCATGAACGCGCACACCGCGTTCCTGATCTGGACGCGCCGGCTTGCCGACGGCGTCACTCCGCCCCGACCGCAGCGCCGCGCCCGAAAGTAAACCCTCACGCTAAACGTGGCGCACTGCGCGCTAGGGTGGACTCTATGAACGATGCCACTCAGTCCCAGGAACTTGGCCAGCAGCGCCGCCAGATAGAACAACTGGCTGAGCGCAATGCCAAGCTTGCTGCCCTGTTGAAGGATGCGCGCACGAAGCTTCAGCAGATGCTCGCGGAGGTGGACGCTCTTGCAGAGCCTGCCTCCACGTACGGCGTCTTTCTTGGCTATTCCGGGCGCGCACACGATTCGCGCCGCGACGCTGAGGTATACACCAACGGCCGCGCCATGCGGGTGAAGATTTCTCCCAACCTCGAACCAGGCTCCTTAGAAGTCGGGCAGCAGGTTCGCTTGGGCGAAGGATTCGTGGTGGTGGAGGGCTGTGCCCCGGTGAATACCGGCGCGCTGGCGACGCTCCAGGAGCGTCTAGGCACCGACCGCGCGGTGGTCATCAATTCCGCGGGCGAAGAGCAGGTGGTGCTGCTCGGCACGGTGCTGCGCGATACCGTCCGTGCCGGCGATACCCTCCTGGTCGAGCCGAAATCAGGTGTTGCCACCGAGCGCGTGCACAAAACTGAGGTAGCGCAGCTCACGCTGGAGGAAGTCCCGGACGTATCCTACGAGGACATCGGTGGTCTGGACGAGCAGATTTCACTCATCCGCGATTCGGTCGAGCTGCCTTTCCTCCACCCAGAGCTCTACCGCCAATACGATCTCCAGCCGCCGAAGGGCGTGCTGCTCTATGGCCCACCTGGCTGTGGCAAGACGCTCATCGCCAAGGCGGTCGCGCATTCTCTGTCGGCGTCCCTGGGCGCTACTGCCCCCAGCTACTTCCTCAACGTGAAGGGCCCAGAACTGCTCAACAAGTTCGTGGGTGAGACTGAGCGCCGTATCCGCCTCATCTTTGAACGCGCCCGCGAGCTTGCCTCCGAGCCCACTGCTGATGGCAGCCAACGGCCGGTCATCATCTTCTTCGATGAGATGGAATCCATCTTCCGCACGCGCGGCTCCGGTGTGTCCTCCGATATGGAAACCACCGTCGTCCCACAGCTGCTGACGGAATTGGATGGCGTCGAGAAGCTCAGCAATGTCATCGTCATCGGTGCCACCAACCGCGAGGAGCTCATCGACCCCGCCATCATGCGCCCGGGGCGCCTCGACATCAAGATTCGCGTCAACCGGCCCACCAAGCAGGGCGCGCGCGAGATCTTCGCCCGCCATTTCCCGGAATCAGTCCCGCACGAGGGCGAGCTTTCCCAGCTCATCGATACCGCAGTGGAGGATCTCTACGCGGAGCGCCCCTTCGTCACGCTGCACTTCTCCAACGCGGATCCCCGCGTGCTGCACTACCGGGATTTCGTCTCCGGCGCGATGATCGCCAACATCGTCTCCCGCGCAAAGAAGTTGGCTATCAAGGAGGCTTTGGACGAAACCAACGCTGCGGAGGGTAAACAACCCGCAGGCATCACCGCCGCGCACCTGCACCAGGCCATTGCTGCGGAACAAGCAGAATCTGAGTATGTACCGACATCCGCCAACCCGGAGGAGTGGGCCAAGATCGTCGCCGGGACCTCCGCCGGCGCGCATGTCACCGGGGTCGAATTGATGGGAGTAAAACCTTGAGCCGTGTCCTAGGAACCGAAACCGAGTACGGAATCTCCACGCCGTCGAACCCGGCGTTGTCACCAATCGTGACGTCCACGCACGCGGTAGTGGCCTATGCCGCCCTGCATACCGGTGCGCGCTCCCGCTGGGACTTTCGGGAGGAGCACCCGCTGCGCGATAGCCGCGGCTTCGATCTCAAGCGCTACCACACCGTGCCCGTGGTGGACCCAAACGCGCTAGGTGTGGCCAACGTGGTCACGGCCAACGGAGCCCGCTTCTACGTCGATCACGCCCACCCTGAGTATTCCTCTCCGGAGTGCACCAATGCCTGGGATGCGATGCTTTACGACGCCGCCGGCGACCTCATCCTGCGACGCGCAGCAGATGCCGTGGCAACTCTGACCGCCCAGGGCACGTCCGTACTGGCCACGCACGATCCCTGCCCGCCGCTGAAGTTCTACAAGAACAACGTGGATGGCAAGGGAGCTTCCTATGGCAGCCACGAAAACTACCAGTACTCCCGGGAGACTGATTTCGACGACATCGCCCAAGGTCTGATCCCGTTCTTCGTCACCCGCCAAGTGGTCACCGGTGCTGGCCGCATGGGCCTGGGCGCTGATGGTGAGGAGCCAGGCTTCCAGATTTCGCAGCGCGCCGACTATATCGAGCAGGAGATTTCCCTGGAAACCACGCTCAACCGCGGCATCATTAACACCCGTGATGAACCGCATGCGGTGGCAGAAGACTTTGGCCGCCTGCACGTCATCATCGGTGATGCCACGATGGCCCATACCTCGACGCTGCTCAAGCTGGGCATGACGTCACTGGTGTTGGACGCCATAGAGGAAGGCGTTGACTTCAGTGACCTGCGCCTGAAGGACCCCGTGGCAGAGGTCCAGCGAGTAAGCCGCGACCTCACCTTGACTCATCAGCTGGAGCTTCACGACGGCCGCCGCCTCACCGCCCTCGAGATCCTCGCCGTCTACCGGGAGCGGGTTACTGCGACCTCAGAGTCAGATGAGAAGGTTCTTGCCGCCTGGGACGAGGTCGTGTCGCTCTTGGCGGACAACCCTTTGAAGGCGGCCCACCTTCTGGATTGGGTAGCCAAGTACCGCTTGATTAAGGGCTACCTCGACCGCGGCGTGGCTACCGATAACCCGAAACTGGCGCTCATTGACTTGCAGTACACCGACATTGACCCGACCAAGTCCCTCTACCACGCGCTCGTGCGCAAGGGGCAGATGCGCACCTTGGTCAGCGAGGACCAGATCGCTGCGGCCGCCGACACCCCGCCCACGGATACCCGCGCTTATCTGCGTGGACACGCCACCCGCAAGTTCGGCGAAGACGTCCTGGCCGCATCGTGGCAGTCACTAACCTTCCGAATTGGTGAAGCCGAGGGCGCCAACTCGGGAGCCGCCTGCGTGGCCCTCAATGACACCACGCGGCTCGGGCAGGACGAAGTGGGAACCTTGCTGGAATCTGCGGACAGCGCCGCCGATTTCGTCGACGGTTTGCGCCAGCTCGGGGTGCGAATCGAGTACCCTACACTGTATTAGCGCAGCAAACCTCCACTCGCGAAAGGAGCTCTGACAATGAGCGGACAGCAGTCTCAGATCAATGCCGGCGGCGGCAACGGTGAGGGAGGAGACTCTCAAGAGTTCGACGCTGGACAAGTCAGCATCAACAGCGCCGGAACCGATGATCTCCTCGATGAGATCGATGGGCTCCTGGAATCCAATGCCGAGGAGTTCGTGCGCTCCTACGTCCAAAAGGGCGGCGAATAAAGGTGGAGTTGCCCTCCGATAGCGCCCCCGTCTACGCACGGCGGATCATGGGAATCGAGACCGAGTACGGAATCACGGCGAGTGCTTCCCATGGCCAGCGAGTCATGTCCCCGGATGAGATAGCCCGCGTGCTTTTCCGGCCCATCGTGTCGAAGTACTCCTCCTCGAACATCTTTAGCCCCAACGCCTCGCGCCTCTACCTCGATGTCGGCTCCCACCCGGAGGTCGCCACCGCTGAATGCGATAGCCTGAGCCAGCTCATCGCGTACGAGCGCGCTGGCGATGCCATGGTCAACCGCATGGCCGTACAGGCGGAGGAAGCCTTGGCGGCGGAGGGGGAGAAGCGCGCCGTCTACTTGTTCAAGAATAACGTCGATTCTGCGGGCAATTCCTACGGCTGCCACGAGAACTACCTCATTGGCCGCCACGTGGTGCTCAAGGATCTGGGCAAGGCCCTCCTGCCGTTTATGATTTCCCGGCAGCTCATTTGCGGCGCCGGGATGATTAAACCTGCCAAGGGCGACGAGCCTGCGCGTTTCGTGCTTTCACAGCGCGCCGACCAAGTGTGGGAGGGCGTGTCCTCTGCGACGACTCGCTCACGCCCGATCATCAACACCCGCGATGAACCGCATGGTGATTCGAAGCGGTTCCGCCGCATGCACGTTATCGTCGGCGACTCCAACATGGCGGAACCCACGCTGGCGCTCAAAGTAGGCTCCACGCTGCTCATGCTGGAGATGCTAGAGGCTGGCTTTGAGGTACCGGAGCTTTCGGTGCTTGATCCAATTCAGCACATCCGCACCATCGCGCTCGATTCCACCGGCCGCGCCGAGCTTCCGCTCGAGGGAGGCGGCAACACCACCGCGCTCGCAATCCAGCAAGAACTGTGTGCCGCCGCAGAACGTTGGTTGGAGTACCGCGAGGACGCCGGCACACCAACGGCTGAGCTCGCACGCGTCGTCGATCTCTGGAAGCGCACCCTCCAGGCCATTGACACACAAGACTTTTCCGCGGTCGATCGCGAGATCGATTGGATCATCAAGCGCGGCCTACTGAACCGCTACCGCGAGCGCCTGGGCGGAGATTGGGCGCACCCCAAGCTGGCCCAGATTGACCTGACCTACCACGACATTCGCCCAGGCCGCGGTCTCTACAGCGTGCTGGAGCAGCGCGGCATGGTGGAACAGTGGATCGATGATGCATCTAGCAATGCCGCCGTCGATACCGCCCCGCAGACCACCCGCGCCAAGCTGCGCGGCGAGTTCCTCGCCGTTGCCCGCGAGCTCAATGCCGCTGTGACGGTGGATTGGACCCGGATGAAAGTCAACCGCCCAGAACCCATGACCGAAGAGTTCTCCGACCCCTTCGTGTCCGAGGACCCGCGCTTAGACGGGTTGTTAGACTACATGCGTTCGCACCAAGGTGCTTAAGGCCCCGAACCTCAACAAGGAACCTGCCATCATGTCGTCAGCAGATCGCACTGCGGCTCGGACACCAGTCCGAGATCGAGCCATCGAAAGGCTCACCAACCTCACCTTTGCCCTCCACGGCGCAGCGCACCAAGGCGGGGTTCCCGACCGCAGCGCTGCCTGGATTCGCAGCAACGTCGAGGGCTATCAATCTCGCAGCGACGAGGCCTTTCACAAGCAGCTTTCCCGCGACATCCTGACCCTGCAGCGCGCCGGTGTGCCAGTAGCACACAGCAGTGGCGCGGAAGGGTCGGTGTATCGCCTCGATCCCGAAAGCTACCAGCTACCTCCCGTGGACTTCACACCCGAGGAAGCCATGGTGTTGGGCGTTGCCGGCGGGATTGGCACCCCGGGCGGTTTGAGTGATTTCAGCTTGTCCGCGTGGACAAAGCTAGCGGCCTCGGGAGCCTCCCGCGACCTGCGCGGCGCGCCCGTCTACACCGCCGTCAACGACATGACCAGGCTGAGCCCAGAGCTCGTCACCGGGGTGATTACCGCCGTGCGTGCGGGGCTACGCATCTCCTTTGATTACTTTGCCACGCCCTCAGCCGAGCCGGTTCGCCGCCACATGGACCCGTGGGGGCTGGTCAATCACCGTGATCGCGTCTATCTCGTCGGGTGGGATGTGGACCGCGCGGCACCCCGTACCTTCCGCGCCACCCGCGTGGACAATGTCAGGCGCTCGCGCGCTGGGGCCACCCACCTCGAGCCCACCGCGCCGCTGCAAGATCTCGTCGTGGAAGCGCTTGACCGGGGAGACACCGTCGATGCCCTCCTTGAGGTACCAGATGGCCAGGCCGCGGAGCTTGTCGACGCCGGACGCAGACGCGCGGATGGCCTCCTTGCGCTGACGGGTGTGCGCCGCGATTGGCTAGTGCGCACCGCCGCGGGATATGCACCAGATGTCGTGGTGATTGAACCGACAGAAGTCCGTTCCGACATCATCGCGCTCTTGAGCGGGGAGGAATCGCACCATGGCTGATCAACCACGCAAACTGCAGTCCCTTGTTCGCTCCCTCAACCTCATCCCATACCTGCGCAACCACCCAGAGTTGACCCCGATGGAAGCGGCCGAAGACTTGGGAATGACTCCCGCTGAGCTTAAAGATGCCGTCGATAGGCTCTTCTGCTCTGGGGTGGGCCGCAATACTGAAGACCTCATTGACTTGAGCTTCAGCTACCGCGACGGCATTGAGATCTACAACGACCAGGGCCTAACCCAGGCCCTGCGCCTGACCCCAACGGAGGCCGGTGCGTTGTTGCTGACGCTGGAGTCCCTCGAAGCAATGCCAGGGCTTGTCGACGTCTCCGCGGTCCATTCCGCCGCCGCGAAGCTACGCGCGATTATGGATGAAAAGACCGCCGCCATCTACGATTCCCTGGCCACGACCGATCCCGAGGAGTCCGAGGTGCAAGCGGCGTTGGCGGGGGCCGTCGACAAGCGCCAGCAGGTCCGTTTCACCTATTGGAGCATGTCCTCCAACCGCACCAGCGAGCGCACCGTGCACCCGGCACGAATCTTCATCGTGGATGGCGAACCCTATTTGGTGGCCTGGGATGATTCGGTGGGGGAGCACCGCACGTTCCGCTTGGACCGCATGAGCGATGTTGAGGTACTCGACGCCAGCGCGACCCCGCACGTGCGCAAGCTGGATTTCAACCCCGATTCCCCCTTTGGTCTAGATCACACTTTCGTTGCGCAGCTGGAGATTCACCAAGATTTCACCTGGCTCGCAGAGCACTACGACATCACGCTCGGCGACACACTGGAAAATGGGCTGATAGCTGCAACAATGCCCGTAGGCTCTGAAGCATGGTTTAGCCGCTTCGCCCTCGGCCAAGCCGACCGAATGCGGGTCGTGGGGCCGCAAAAGCTTGTCGACGCCATTTCGGAGCATAGAAATCGGGCGCTGGAGCGTTATACTCAACTGCCAGACTAAGAGCTCTCCTGCGTGCGTCCCGTACAGCGCTGCTGCATGGAACCGTACGCTTCATCAACCTAGAAAGAAGGGGCACCCTCAATGACCGTGGGACCTTTGGAAATCGGCCTTGTCGTTCTCGTCATCGTGCTGTTGTTCGGCGCCAAGAAGCTGCCGGAGCTAGCTCGTTCGATGGGCCGCTCCATGCGCATTTTTAAGTCCGAAGTCAAGGAGATGAAGGAGGAGAACAACACTCCCGAGCAGCAGGCCCAAATTGCTGCATCGAAGAAGAACGATGAGGACTTCTGGAACAGCCCGGAAATGCAGCCGCGCGCATCCAAGCCGGTTGACGGAAATCAGAACTAATCATCTTTCTCGGTAGGCACACCACGCTCAAGGGACTTGGAACTCCAAGGGCGTGTGTGCCGCTGTGGGCTTTCTAGGGAGGCATTGCATTGAGTACCGCGAGTACACCGCCGAATCCCGCGTCTAGCGCACGCAAGCAAAAGTGGACCTCAAAGCTGCGCCGCAAGCCCAAGAATCCTACGGGGGAGATGACCCTAGTCCAACATCTCCAAGAACTGCGTCGGCGCATCGTGATTTCCTTGCTTGCTCTCGTGGTAGGCACCATCATCGGATTTATTTGGTATCAAAACGCTCCGTTTAATATGGCGCCGCTGGGCGAGATCTTGCGTGGGCCCTATTGCTCGCTGCCTGAGGAAAAGCGCATCTCTTTCACCGCGGATGGCGAATGCCGCTTGCTCGCCACCAGCCCCTTCGAAATGCTGCTGCTGCGCCTCAAAGTGGGCGCGTTGGCTGGCGCAGTAATGTCCTCACCGGTGTGGCTCTATCAAATATGGGCATTCATTGTGCCCGGTCTGCATAAGAACGAGCGCCGTTTCACCTTCTTTTTTGTCTCCACGGCGGTAGTTCTCTTCGTGCTTGGCGCGCTTCTTGCCTACTTCATCCTTTCCGTGGGTTTGGAGTTCCTTATGGGCATGGGCTCGGAGTACCAGACCGCGGCACTAACCGGTGAGCGCTATTTCTACTTCCTGCTGACGTTGCTCCTCATCTTCGGCGTGAGCTTTGAGATCCCACTACTCGTGGTATGCCTCAATGTGATAGGTGTCTTGGAATACGATGACGTCAAGGACAAGCGCCGCATCATCATTGTCGCCATCATGATCTTCGCTGCGGTGGTTACACCCGGCCAAGAACCTTTTTCGATGTTGGTCTTGGCCGGTGCCCTCGTACTCCTCGTGGAATTGGCCTTCCAGTTCTGTCGAATCAACGACAAGCGCCAGAAGCGTCAGCGCCCAGACTGGATGGATCTGGATGATGAAACAGCCTCGTCCTTGGACGAAGGTCCGGGTGCCATTGGCGCACCGACTCCGGTGTCCGCATCCATGAGCGTTTCTGCGTCTTCGCGGCCGGTATCTTCCAGGCCTGTTCCCCCGGCCTCAACGGGTGAAGCTCCGGCACCGCAGCCTCAACAGAGGAATACTCAGCCCCCGCAGAGCGGCTTTTTCGACGACGTTCTGTAAGCTGGTCAGCCTTTTTAGGGAACTTGTTCAAACGTTTCCTTGGCGCTGGGGACCGGGGCGCTAGTACGCCGTCCCTGACAGGTACCCTGGGGACTTATGACACTGACGCATCTGGACGAGTTCACTCAAGCACTGCCGTACTCACTGGATGACTTCCAGATTGAAGGATGCCAAGCAGTTGAAGCGGGCCACGGAGTCTTGGTCTGTGCTCCCACCGGCGCGGGCAAAACGGTCGTTGGTGAGTTCGCCGTGTCCCTGGCGCTGCGCCAGGGGACCCGCTGTTTCTACACCACCCCTATCAAAGCGCTGAGTAACCAGAAGTACCACGACCTGGTTGAGGCACACGGCGAGGATGCCGTGGGGCTGCTGACAGGTGATGTCTCCATCAATTCTTCCGCGGACATCCTCGTGATGACCACCGAGGTCCTGCGCAACATGATTTATGCGGGCTCAGGCGCATTGGACCGCTTGACCCACGTGGTGATGGATGAGATCCACTTCTTGGCGGATGCCTCGCGCGGCGCGGTATGGGAAGAGGTCATCCTCAACCTTGAGGAACATGTTTCCATCATTGGTTTGTCCGCGACAGTATCCAATTCCGAGGAATTCGGCCGGTGGCTAACCACCGTGCGCGGAGATACCAAGGTCATCGTCACCGACAAGCGCCCCGTACCGCTGGACCAGTGGATGATGGTGGGACGCAAGATCTACCCACTTTTCGAGCCTGATTCAGGCGGCCAGGTCAATACTGAGTTGGCGCGGCGTATCCAGCGCCTAGAAGCAGGGGATAGCGACACTGGCCGCGCAGACTATGCACAAAACCGCGCGAGCTTCCGTGCACGTGCCCGACACAAAGGCGGCGGACGCAATGACCGAAACAAGGATCGGCGCAGCGGCGCACCCCGCGCGCAGGACCGCTACCGGCCGCTGGGTCGTCCAGAGGTACTCAAAGAACTGCAGTCAATGGAGATGCTGCCGGCGATTACCTTCATCTTTTCCCGAGCGGGCTGCGATGGCGCTTTGTATCAGTGCCTGCGCTCCCGCATGGTGTTGACCTCCCAAGAGGAGGCAGCTGAGATTAAGGCCATCGTCGATAAGGGCGTGGAAGGCATTCCGGACGAAGACCTCAAGGTCCTTGATTTCAAGCGATGGCGCGAGGCGCTTTCACGCGGCTTCGCCGCCCACCATGCGGGTATGCTGCCGGCTTTTCGGCACATCGTAGAGGAGCTCTTCGTCAAAGGCCTGGTTCGTGCGGTCTTTGCCACCGAAACCCTTGCCCTGGGCATCAATATGCCCGCGCGCACGGTGGTCCTTGAGAAGCTCGTGAAGTTTAACGGCGAGGCACACGTGGACCTGACACCGGGTCAGTACACGCAGCTCACCGGCCGCGCGGGCAGGCGTGGCATCGATACCTTGGGCAATGCCGTCGTGCAGTGGGCACCTGCAATGGACCCGACCGCGGTGGCGGGGCTTGCATCGACCCGCACTTATCCGCTCATCTCTACCTTTGAACCCGGCTACAACATGGCCATCAACCTGCTGGGCATGCTCGGTTTCGATGACTCTCTGCGCCTGCTGGAGAAGTCCTTTGCGCAGTTCCAGGCGGATGGCTCTGTCGTGGAAGAAACGCGCGAAATTGAGCGCGCTGAGCATCGGGTCCGCGAGCTTCAAGCACAGTTAGATCAGGCCGTAGATAACCTGGCTCCGCCGACAATTGATGGAGAAGACCCGGCGGAGATCCTCATGGACTATATGAAGCTGCGCCGCGCACTGACTGAGGAAGAAAAGTCAGCGCGTGCCTCCAAGAGGGAAGAGAGGAACAAGGAGGTCGCGGCGGTCCTTGCCCGCTTGCAAGTGGGTGAGGTCATCGCCATCGCAACGAAGAAGCGTCCAACCCTGGCAGTTGTCATCACCCCGGCAAACCAGACCGCCGATCCACGCCCCTGGGTCACCACGGAGACCGGGTGGTCAGGCCGCATCGATGCAGCCGGTATAGATAATCCGCCAATTGTGGTCGGCCACATGAAGCTGCCGCGAGCGGCCCAGAAGAATCCGCGTCGGCATACCAAGTATGTTCAGGATGCCTTCAAGCGCGACTACTACAAGCGGCCTAAAAAGATGCGCACTGAGCCGCGCAATCGTCCCAACAAGAAGATCGCGCAGCTGCGCGATGCCCTCCGCGAGCACCCGGTGCACAATTGGCCGGCGACCGACCGCGAGCAGCTAGCTGGTGTGGCCCAAAAGCTCGCCCGACGCGAGCGCGAGCTCCACAAGTTGGAAGCCAAGGTGGAGCGCGCCACGGATACCCTCGGCCGCACTTTCGAGCGCATCGTGGACCTGCTGGCGGAGATGGATTACGTGGAGTTTGAAGGCTATGGCGAGGACCGCGAGCCGGTCATCACGGACGAAGGCGAGCGCTTGGCCAAGATCCATTCCGAATCCGACCTACTGGTGGCACAATGCCTCAAGCGGGGTATCTGGAATGACCTTGACCCGGCAGAGCTGGCCGGCGTTGCCTCCCTGTGTGTCTTCGAAAACCGCAAGGCCACCCGCGGCGAACCAGGTGCGGCTAGCGACGACATGGCGGACGCCATGAACGCAACGTGGCGCATCTACACGGAGCTTGTCAGCGATGAGAAGCGCCATAATCTGCCACAGACCCGTGAACCGGAGCCCGCCTTCGCGCTGGCGATCCACCAGTGGACGGCGGGCGCACCCTTGGCCTATTGCATGGCCGCTGCCAACGAGTCCGGCGCAGAGCTGACTCCAGGCGACTTCGTCCGTTGGTGCCGCCAGGTCATCGACCTGCTCCAGCAGGTAGCCAAGACAGGCTACGAAGAAGAGATTCGCCGCAATGCCCGGCGCGCCATTGACGCGATTCAACGAGGCGTTGTCGCCATCGGCGCTTAATTTCCTTCGACCAAGTCCAGCATCGCGGTGGCTGCCGCCGCGATGGCCTTGCGGTGGGGCGCGACCAGCGCCACCGTGGCTATCTTCAGGTTTCTCCCCAATGGGTTGAGGATGAGGGCTTGTGTGCCGATGATGGCGGCGTCGACAAGCGCTGGCCCACCCGAGTCACCCTTGACTGCCGGAATCGTGTTGAAGACAAATCCGGCGGGGGAGACAGTGGTGCGGAAGTCGATGGACCACGTGCGAAAGAAGGGCAGTAGAAACAACCCCGTTCGCTTCTGTGCGCGACGGGACTTTCCGCCATATCCCCAGGTGTTGACTGGCGCGCGAAAATGCGGTGTGCTTTTAGCGAGCCCCGGAAGGTCCCGGGGCGGTGCTGGTATATCAAGCAGGCACACAGCTATATCGGTCCCGTCAATCGTGCGCACGGCGGTGATCCGCCGGTTGAACCCGCCACTGACTTTGTAGTGTTCACCACCGCCCACGCCATCGCGAAAGAAGTGCGCACAGGTCAGAACTAGCCGGGTTCGCTGCTGGGAGCGGGGGTTTAAGGATGCATCGATGAGCACACCCGAGCAATAGCTACCGCGGGTACGGATCTTGACGGCTGCGGGATAGGAATTCACGGCGCCCAGCTTAACTGGACGAAGGCGAGCGGTAGGCTAACTGCCATGACTGATTATGCTTCCCGCTTGGACCGCGCCCGCGCGATTGCCGGCGCCAAGGGTATCGATGTATTGCTCGTGGGTACCGGCGCAGAGTTCGCTTATCTTACGGGTTCCTGGGTCTCTTCCCATGAGCGGTTGACGTGCCTGGTCATCCGTCCCGAGGCCAAACCGATCATCGTCGCACCCAGCACCGACATTGAATCGCTTCAAGGCGTTGCTGCCCAGCTAGTGGGATGGAGTGACGGGCAGGACCCTTATGCACTGGCCTTAGACGGTACGCATCCCACCACCGTGGCTGTGGGCTCTTCGCTAACTGCGGACCACGTATTGCGTTTCCAGTCCACGATTCGACGCCAAGTCGAGCCGTCTTCGCTCACTTCGACGGATGCTCCACATGTGGAGTATGTGCTTGCTACCGAGGCGCTGGCTGGGCTCTTTAGCCGCAAGGACCCAGATGAAGTCGCGGAGCTGCGCGCTGCGGCGGTGGCTATCGATGCCGTCCATGCAGAGGTGCCACGTCTCCTGCAGCCTGGCCGCACTGAGGCCGACGTAGCGGCAGATTTGCGCGAGCTTATCTTGCGCGAGCACAAAGAGGTGGACTTCATCATCGTTGGTTCCGGCCCGAATGGTGCGAACCCGCACTATGACTACGGGGAGCGCGAACTCAGCGCTGGTGATCCCGTGGTGGTGGATATCGGGGGCACGTTGCCCTCCGGCTATCACTCTGATTGCACACGCACCTACGTGGTAGGCGCGGATCCTTCTGCGGCGCCTGCTGATTTCCAGGAAGCCTATGCGGTGTTGGAAGAGGCCCAAGCTGCCGGGCGAGCTGCTGCACGGCCCGGGGCGACTGCCCAGGAGATCGACCGTGCGACACGCAGTGTGATCGAAAGCGCCGGCTGGGGTGAGTACTTCACGCACCGCACGGGACATGGCATCGGCTTGTCGACGCACGAGGAGCCCTTCATCATGGAAGGAAACGAGCTGGAGCTTGCCGAGTCCATGGCCTTCTCAATCGAACCAGGCATTTATGTACCCGGAAAATGGGGCATGCGCCTCGAGGACATCGTGGTGACCACCGAGTCCGGCTACGAGTCTTTGAACCAAGCTCCGAGGGGGTTGCGTTAATGGGCGCGCTATTGATTCTTGGTGGGCGCAGCGACATTGGCGGCGAGCTTGCACGCCGGTTGTGCGCAGGCCGCCCGGTAGTACTTGCCGCGCGGGGTGAGCACGGCATGGATGAGCTCACCTCAGAGCTTCTGCGCAACGGAGCAACGTCCGTTCACACGCTTTCCTTCGATGCCGCGGATGTGTCCTCCCACCGCGCAGTTATCGAGCAAGCTGCAGCGCTCGCGGGTGAGGACATCACGACGGCGGTTGTCGCCTTCGGAATCTTGGGTGACCAGGAGCAAGCTGAGCACGACGAAGCCCATGCCTTCGACATCGCTCTGGTTGATTATGCCGCGCAGGTATCTATGCTCACCGTGCTGGCCGACGTCATGAAAAGAGGCCATATCGTGGCCTTTTCCTCCATTGCGGGCTGGCGTGCACGGCGGGCCAACTATGTCTATGGCTCAACCAAGGCTGGCCTCGATGCCTTCTGCCAAGGTCTGGCGGATCGCCTGCAGGGCAGCGACCTAGCGCTGATCACCGCGCGCCCCGGTTTCGTTATCGGGTCCATGACACAAGGGATGAAACCCGCGCCCCTGTCGGTGACACCTGACGTAGTCGCACAAGCTGTGGTCAAGGCCGTCGAATCCTCGTCGGGTTCGCGGCCGGTGTCCCGCACGCTGTGGATCCCACGGACGCTTCAGCTGTTGGCCTGGGTCATGAAGCTTGTCCCGCACCCCATCTGGCGGCACATGCCGCGCTAGCGATGTCTGAGAGCGGGGGAGTTGGCATCGAAGATGAATCCGCGCGGAGCAAGGACTCGGAGCACGACGTCCGCATCGCCCTCCGCCAAATCGTGGATGACCAAGCCCTGCCATGGAGTAACGGTGATCGCTGCTCCCAGCTGGGCAATGAGCCCTGCGTACTCTGCGGGCAACACGCCCTCTTGGAGGCCCGCGCCGAGATCGACGCGGCCGGGCGCAGTGTGTTCGGTTAGCCAACCAATGGGCACATCCGATTGCGCGAGTCCGGCAGGTGTAGCCAAGGACAAACGGTCAATGGCCTCTAGATTCTCAGCGGAGGCCTCGACCACGTAGTCCACGAGCTGCGAAATCGCGTCGCTTAATCCCAGCGCCGGCCCAGTTACTGCCCCCTCAAGGATGAGACGAGCGGAATCGGCTTCCTCATCCTGCCCTGCGCTGCCGCCGGATAGTTGGAGTCCCGCCGCCACGCCGTGTGCGAGGAGATCGCCAGCTCCACCATCGACGCCGAAGACCGCAGCGCGGGTGATAGCCGGGGAGGTTCCTTCCTCTTCAGATAAGGCATCAGCAACGCGCTGCGCTACCCGGCGCGCCTGAAGAGAGAGGGGAGAGGCCAAGACGTGGGCAGCGGCGGTGGGGAGGGGGACGTCGCCAAGCGCCTGCTCGTTACTCACGCCGCGCACACTGATAACACTGTGCTGCTCTAGGTACACATAGCCATCGCCATGTTCACGGGCGGCCTGGCCCAGTGCTAACCACTGCTCGGGCGTGACGACGCCGCCGGCGGGGTGGAAGCGCATGGTCTCGGATTCAGGATGCTTCGACTCAGTGAGGGACATGGTGCGCAAGTTTAATCGTTACGGGAGGGTCACCAGCGAACCGGCAGGTCCAGCAAGTATGGTGGGCTGCATGCCGTTTCTTCTGTTCATCGCGTACATCCTCCTCGAAACCCTGGCGTTTTGGGCAGTCGCCGAGTGGATCGGTGTGCTGTGGGCGCTGCTTGCTTTGGCGTTGACCATGCTGTTCGGGATGACGATTGCCAGCTGGGAAGTGCGCCGCATGATGGCCAGCCGCATCCGGCAGACCGAAGACGGCGTCTATGTGATGGAGGATCCCACCCCAGGCAAAACGGCCGGCAATGTTGGTCTGACCATGGTGGGCGGCATCCTGCTTTCGCTGCCTGGGTTCGTCTCCACTGTTTTTGGCGCTCTGCTCATCTTTGCGCCCACGCGCTCCATAATCCGCACGCTCCTTGCCGCATCGATGTTCAAAAAGATTGAGGACATGGGCGTGCGCGTGTACGAGGCCTCGCCCATGTCGCAGCACCGCGATTCCTATGGTTCCTTCGGCACTGTTGGTGGCAATACAGCCGGCAGCGGGATGGATCAGTCAGGCCAATCGCACGAAGTCTTGGATGAAGAAGAAATCCGCTCGTGGACCCAGCACGTTAAGCCCGAGGACTTCGAGGACGGAAACAAATAGTGCTCACGCTGTGCGCGCGGCTTGTTCTTGCCGCTCTGTCGGGCGCGGTCACGTATCTTTCGGTGGAACCACGCGGCTGGTGGGCCGCGGGGATCATTGGGATGGCCATGCTGGTGGCAGCGCTGGCGCCGTGGAGAAAGCCCCTGCATCTAGGGTGGGCAACACTCATCGCCTTTGTCCATAGCGCTGTCTTGTACCTTTTCACGCTGCCGTGGATTGGTGAGCTCGTGGGCAACATGCCTTATATTGCGCTCGCTATCTTCCTCTCGCTGTACAGCATCCTCCTCGGCGTCGGTGGGGCAGCACTGCTGCGCTTGCGCTATGGGTTCGCGCTCTTTCCCTTTTTCTACGTGGCGGTGGAAATGCTGCGCTCCTCCGTACCTTTTGGAGGCTTTGCCTGGGTGCGCCTGGCATGGGGTCAGATCGAAGGACCGTTGGCCAACCTCGCCCCGTGGGGTGGTCCCGCGCTCATTACTTGTGCGGTCGTCTGCATGGGCGCGGGTCTGGTGGGGCTTGCGCGCGCGCCACGGTTGGCCTGTGCCCTCTTAGCGGTGCCGTTGCTTGCCGGACTTGTAGCTGCGCAGGGCGTGAATCGCCCTAGCCATACCACGGGTACTGTGACGGTAGCCGCTGTCCAGGGAAACGTTCCGCGGCTTGGCCTCGACTTCGCCGCGCAGCGCCGCGCGGTGCTGGATAACCACGTCCGCGTCACCGAACAGGCAGCCAAGGATGGTGCACGGCCTGACATCGTCATCTGGCCGGAGAACTCCTCCGATATCAATCCTTTTGCCAACGACGACGCACGGGCGCTTATCGACGCCGCCGCCCACGACATCGACGCCCCCATCCTCGTCGGCACGTTAACGCGCGATGAGGTCGGTGCGCGCAACACCATGCAGGTATTCAACCCGGATGGATCGGTGGGGGAGCATCACTACAAGAAGTACCTGCAGCCTTTTGGCGAAACGATGCCGATGCGTGACTTCTTTGCGCGGATTACCGATCTGGTGGATCTCGCAGGCGACATGAAACCCGGTGATGGGCCAGGCGTGGTGACAATGGCCGGGACTGCGGTCGGCGTTGCCACCTGCTACGAGGTGAGCTTTGACCAGGCCTTTCGAACCGCGATTAACAACGGGGCGCAGATTCTCACGACGCCAACAAATAACGCCACGTTCAGTGATTCCGATATGACCTACCAGCAGTTGGCCATGAGCCGTCTGCGCGCCATGGAAGCAGATCGCGCCGTCGTTGTGGCGGCCACGTCAGGGGTCTCCGCCATCGTGCACCCAGATGGTTCCGTGAGCCAGGACAGCGGCATCTTTGAACCTGCTTATCTCGAAGAAGAGCTTCCGCTCCGAGAGGGGCGTACATTTGCGGTGCGTTATGGTTCGCTCCTGCAGTGGCTCATGACTATTATTGGAACGGTCTGCGCGCTGTACGCGATCTATTCCACCCGCTTGTCCGGACTGCGCAGCGCGCCTTAAAGCAGAAACCAAAAGGAGCAAGGAACTAGTGAGCTCGACCCGCGAATCTACTCTGGTCATCATCCCCACCTACAACGAGATTGAGAACCTGCCGCTGATTACCGGCCGCGTGCGCAAGGCCACCCCGGAGGTTCACATCCTGATCGTGGACGATAACTCCCCGGACGGCACCGGAGAGGCCGCGGACAAGCTGGCCGCCGAGGATTCTCACCTGCACGTCCTTCACCGCGAGGGCAAGGGCGGCCTCCTCGGCGCCTACATCGCCGGCTTCGAGTGGGGCCTGGAGAAGGACTACCAGGTGCTCTGCGAGATGGACGCGGACGGCTCCCACGCCCCGGAGCAGCTGCATCTCTTGCTCGAGGAGATCGACAAGGGTGCTGACTTGGTGATCGGTTCTCGCTATGTGCCGGGTGGAGAGACTGTGAACTGGCCGGCCAACCGCGAGCTACTGTCCCGATTGGGCAACAAGTACATTTCGGTGGCGCTGGGCGCTGGCATCAACGACATGACCGCTGGATACCGCGCCTTCCGTCGCGAACTGCTAGAGCACCTCGACTTTGAGGAACTATCCAACGCCGGCTACATCTTCCAGGTAGATGTTGCCTTCCGCGCCATCAAGGATGGCTTCGATGTCCGCGAGGTTCCGATTACCTTCACCGAGCGCGAGCTGGGCGAATCCAAGCTGGACGGCTCCTTCGTCAAGGATTCCCTGCTCGAGGTGACCAAGTGGGGAGTCGCTCACCGCTCCGAGCAGGTCAGCGACTTCACCTCGGAAGTATCCAAGATCACTTCCCGCACAGTGAAGGATATGGAGCTTGGTTCCAAGGCCGCCACGGCTAAGAATGCCGTGTCTGACTTTGTGTCCGAGGTATCCAGCCTGGTTAAAGGAATGCTCAGCCGTTAAAATCCAGTCTCTCCAAGGAAAGGCACGCTGACCTTTCGAGCCTCGCATAAGGCAAACAAGCCTGAAAACCTGTCATGGTTTTCGGGCTTTTGCGGTAATAACCACCACCAGTGCTAATGTCGTAGGTGGCACTTTCTCTGGTGCACAGTGACTTGCTTCACTTCATTCTCACACTACGGATCGTTCGGCACGTCCCTGCCGATGGAGGAGAGTTTGCTATGGCAACCGTAACGTTCAAAGATGCGTCCCTGACCTACCCAGGCGCTAAGGAACCCACCGTCAAGAAGTTCAACCTGGAAATCGCCGATGGCGAATTCCTCGTCCTCGTCGGCCCCTCCGGCTGCGGTAAGTCCACGACGCTGCGCATGCTGGCCGGCTTGGAAAACGTCACCGACGGTGCCATCTACATCGGCGACAAAGACGTCACCCACGTTGCCCCGCGTGACCGAGATATCGCCATGGTCTTCCAGAACTATGCTCTCTACCCGCACATGACCGTGCGCGAGAACATGGGCTTCGCCCTGAAAATCGCCGGCAAGTCCCAGGACGAAATTAACAAGCGTGTCGACGAAGCCGCCGCCACCCTGGGTCTTACCGAATTCCTTGAGCGCAAGCCGAAGGCCCTGTCCGGCGGTCAGCGTCAGCGTGTTGCCATGGGCCGCGCAATCGTGCGTAACCCGCAGGTCTTCCTCATGGATGAGCCGCTGTCCAACCTCGATGCCAAGCTGCGCGTGCAGACCCGTACCCAGATCGCAGCCCTGCAGCGCAAGCTTGGGGTTACCACCGTCTACGTCACCCACGACCAGACTGAGGCCTTGACCATGGGTGACCGCATCGCTGTACTGAAGGACGGTTACCTTCAGCAGGTTGGCGCACCCCGCGAGCTCTACGACCGCCCCGCCAACGTCTTCGTCGCCGGCTTCATCGGCTCCCCGGCAATGAACCTGGGCACCTTCTCTGTCAAGGACGGTAACGCAACCTCCGGCCATGCTCGTATCAAGCTTTCCCCGGAAACTGTCGCTGCGATGACGCCGGAGGATCACGGTCGCATCACCATCGGCTTCCGCCCAGAGGCCCTCGAAATCATCCCCGAGGGCGAGTCCACCGATCTCTCCATCCCGATCAAGCTTGACTTCGTGGAAGAGCTTGGTTCCGACTCCTTCCTCTACGGAAAATTGGTGGGCGAAGGTGATCTCGGCTCCTCGAGCGAAGACGTTCCCGAGTCGGGCCAGATCGTCGTTCGTGCAGCTCCGAACACTGCGCCTGCCCCGGGCAGCATTTTCCACGCACGCATCGTGGAAGGCGGCCAGCACAACTTCTCGGCGTCGACTGGCAAGCGCCTCCCTTAAGCCCATATGCCGGCTGACCCGCGGAACATGTCGCGAACGTCAGCACGGCTGTGGCAAAGCTCTAGGCCAAAATCAGCAAAGAAGGTGGAGTGACTCGACATGAAAGAGTCCATGAGCATCACCTCTTCGACGTACGCGTCGGCATTGCTGGCGTTGCCTTGGGATACGCCCCTGGAACAGTGGCCCGATGATCTCATCGCCGCACTGCCCAGGGGCATTTCCCGGCATATCGTGCGTTTCGTGGGGATCAATCGCGGCATCGTCGCAGTCAAGGAGATTGGTGCGCGTACCGCTCACCACGAGTACAAGATGCTGCGTGAGCTGCAGCGCCTCGGCGCTCCCAGCGTGCGTCCCGTTGCAGTCATCACGGGACGCCAGCCGGCTGTAGAAAGCTACGGAGAGCTCACCGCAGCTCTGGTGACTGAACACCTAGAGTTTTCTCTTCCGTACCGCGAGATCTTCTCGCGGCACCTGACAGTCGTCGAAGCGGAGAAGCTCATCCGTGCCTTGTCGGTGCTTTTGGTGCGGATGCACTTGCTGAATTTCTACTGGGGTGATGTATCGCTGTCGAATACCCTTTTCCGGCGTGATGCCGAGACTTATTCAGCCTATCTTGTCGACGCCGAAACAGGGGAGTTCCAGCCCAATCTCTCCGAGTCACGCAGGCTTTACGACGTCGACATCGCCCGCGTCAACATCATCGGTGAGCTCATGGACTTGCAGGCAGGTGAATGCCTAGATCAAGATATCGATGTTATCGCCCTCGGAAGCTTGGTCGAGAGTTCCTACCTTGAATTGTGGACAGAGCTGACCGCCGAAGAATCCGTAGATGCCAGCGAGTACTGGCGCGTTTCCGAGAGGATCGACCGCCTTAACCAGCTGGGTTTCGACGTGGGGGAGCTCAAGGTCACCAAGGACGAGTCGAAACAGGTCGTGCGCATTCGCCCTGTGGTAGTCGATCCCGGCCACTATCGTTCGGAGTTGTTGAGCTTGACAGGGCTGAGCGTCGAGGAGCACCAGGCCCAACGCTTATTGGGCTCTATCCAGGCCTATCAGGCCATTGAGTGCGGCCCTCATGTTGGGCTGACCCAGGCGGCGCACTTGTGGATGACACACGAGTATGAACCGACCATTGCTGCGGTTCCCGTCGAGATGCTCCACAAGCTGGAACCGGCACAGATCTTCCACGAGATCGTTGACCACCGCTGGTTCCTCGCCCAAGAGAGGGGAGAAGCCGTAACCCTCCCGGAAGCCACGGCGTCCTATCTCTCTTCCGTATTGCCCGCCCGCCGCGACGAGGCTCGGCTGCTTCAGACGCCGGCACCGAATGACGACTTGTCATAACCGCCCGTGTGCCCCAACACCGCTCAATAGCTCAAGTCTATCGAGCCGCTCTCAGCCGTTTCTTATATCGTTTTGTATGTTTTAGGCCCGATTGCCCCTTAAATGGGGAGCGATCTCATGCCCGAATATGGATATAGTCACAATCGGGCGTTTTAGGCCCGATTTCTTTTGATCGTGTGGAATACCTCACTAAGGTAGGAGACAGGCTAACCAGTTCATAGTCGGATAGTGACCAGCTATGGACCAACTGGTAGCACTGGGCAAGAGCCTTTGTCATGGAGGATCGCCCAGACATAACCGCATACGAGCCGGTTGTCTATCTACGGCTCAACATCCCGCTTTTCATCAAGAAAGATGAGGACCACATGAAGCGTCTTACTCGCATCGCATCCATCAGCATGGCTTCCATGCTGGCCGCCGCAAGTCTCGTCGCCTGCTCAGGCTCTACTGACGACGAAGGCGATGTCTACTTCCTGAACTTCAAGCCAGAACAGGATGCCGCTTACCAGGAGATCGCAAAGGCTTACACCGAAGAGACCGGCGTCAAGGTCAAGGTCGTCACCGCAGCCTCCGGCTCCTATGAGCAGACCCTCAAGGCTGAGATCGGCAAAGATGAAGCACCGACCCTCTTCCAGGTCAACGGCCCGGCTGGTTTCATCACCTGGCAAGACTACATGGCAGACATGTCGGATACCGAGGTAGCTAAGCAGCTCACCGATGACATCCCGCCACTGACCACTGAAGATGGAGAGGTACGCGGCGTCCCGTTCGCTGTCGAGGGCTTCGGCATCATCTACAACGACGAGATCTTCGACAAGTACATCGCCACCTCCGGGGCAAAGATCAAGTCCACCGATGAGATCAAGAGCTACCAGAAGCTCAAGGAAGTCGCCGAGGACATGCAGGCGAAGAAGGACGAGCTCGGCATTGAGGGCGCCTTTGCCTCCACCTCACTGACCTCCGGCGAGGACTGGCGCTGGCAGACACACCTGGCCAACGCTCCGATTTGGCAGGAGTACCAAGACAAGGGCGTCGAGGACACCAACGAAATCGACTTCTCCTATAACAAGGAGTACAAGAACCTCTTCGATCTCTACCTGGACAACTCCACCGTCGAGAAGTCTCTTGCCCCGTCTAAGACGGTCTCTGACTCCATGGCTGAGTTCGCTCAGGGCAAGGCCGCCATGGTCCAAAACGGTAACTGGGCATGGTCCCAGATTTCCGAGACCTCCGGCAACGTAGTCAAGGAAGACAAGATCAAGTTCCTGCCGATGTACATGGGCCTGCCGGATGAGGAGAAGCACGGCATCAACGTCGGTACCGAAAACTACTTGGGTGTGAACTCGGAGGCTTCCGAGGCAGACCAGAAGGCCACCAAGGACTTCGTGGACTGGCTCTTCACCTCCGATGCCGGCAAGGAGCACGTGGTTAAGGACCTTGGCTTCATTGCCCCGTTCAAGAACTACTCCGCAGAAGACACTCCGAATGACCCGCTGGCAAAGCAGGTCGCGGAAGCTATCGACAACGAAGACCTCACCACCTACCCGTGGAACTTCCAGTACTTCCCGTCACAGCAGTTCAAGGATGACTTCGGCCAAGCCCTGTCTCAGTATGCCTCCGGCACCCTGAAGTGGGATGACGTCGTCAAGCAGTTCAAGGACAACTGGGCTGCTGAAAAGGAATCCAACTGGGGCTAAACCTTTAGTCCCATCCCCTCGCCATCCGCCTTCCCAAACGGAGGGCGGGGAGGGGAGTAGGTGAGAGGCATGGCACGTACTCGTCAGTTTGTTCCACGCCCTCAGCCCCCCCTCTCCTCGCCGCCATCCTTTGGGAAACGCGTGGCACCACCTGAATTTAAGGTTTCACCACCATGCAAGCAACGCTGAAGAAATACTTCCCAGTCTTTGTCTTGCCCACCCTTCTGGCATTCATGATTGCCTTCTTGGTGCCGTTTATCGTGGGTTTCTTCCTCTCCTTTACGAAATTCACCACCATCACTAACGCCAAGTGGGTTGGCATCGACAACTACGTCAAAGCTTTCTCCCAACGCGAAGGATTCATCTCAGCCTTCGGTTTCACCGTCCTCGTGGTCATCGTCTCCGTGATCACCGTCAACGTCTTCGCCTTCCTCTTGGCGTGGATGCTGACCCGCAAGCTTCGCGGAACAAATTTCTTCCGCACGGTCTTTTTCATGCCGAACCTCATCGGCGGCATCGTCCTGGGCTATACCTGGCAGACCATGATCAACGCCGTGCTTTCGCACTATTCCACGACTATTAGCGCGGACTGGAAATTCGGTTACGCCGGCCTCATCATGCTGCTGAACTGGCAGCTGATCGGCTACATGATGATTATCTACATCGCCGGTCTACAAAACGTCCCGCCGGAGCTTCTCGAGGCCGCTGAGCTCGATGGTGTCAACAAGTGGGAAATGCTGCGCCACGTCACCATCCCGATGGTCATGCCGTCAATCACCATTTGTCTCTTCCTAACCTTGTCGAATTCCTTCAAACTCTTCGACCAAAACCTTGCCCTGACCAACGGTGCACCTGGCGGACAAACCGAGATGGTCGCCCTCAACATCGTCAACACGCTGTTCAACCGTATGAACGTCGAGGGCGTGGGGCAGGCCAAGGCCGTCATCTTCGTCGTCGTCGTGGTCGTCATCGCGTACTTCCAGTTGCGCGCGACCCGCTCCAAGGAAATCGAGGCTTAAGTCATGACTACCAGTACTTCAGCGCAGGCCGCACCGGCCCCGAAGAAGAAGGATCACCAGCTTCCCACGGACAACCAGACCAGGATGTCCGGCGGCGCCAAGTTCGTGGTCTACGCCATCCTGGTGTTCTTTACCATCGTGTTCCTTGGCCCGATCCTTTTCATCTTCATCAACTCCTTTAAGTCCAAGTTCGCTATCTCATCCGATCCTTTCTCCCTACCCATCGGTGAAACCTGGGTCGGTTTCGAGAACTTCATGGTGGGCTTGACCAAGCAGGGCTTCCTTGAAGCGACCTTGTGGTCCTTCGTCATTACGATCTTGTCCGTCATCGTCATCGTGTTCTTCTCTGCGATGACTGCTTACTACATCACGCGCGTTAAGACCTGGTGGACGAACCTTCTGTACTACCTCTTCGTGGTGTCCATGATTATCCCCTTCCAGATGGTCATGTTCCCGACGGTCAAGATTGCAGACATGCTTCACCTCAACAACCCGATCGGCATCGTGGTGCTCTACCTCGGTTTCGGTTCCGGTCTATCGGTGTTCATGTTTGCCGGATTCGTCAAGTCCATCCCCTTGGACGTCGAGGAAGCCGCGATGATCGACGGTTGCGGCCCGCTCCAGAACTACTTCCGCGTGGTGTGGCCTATGCTTAAGCCGACTGCCATCACCGTGGCCATTCTCAACGCCATGTGGGTATGGAACGACTACCTGCTGCCGTACCTGGTCATCGGCCTGTCCACCCGCTACAAGACCATCCCGGTAGTCATCCAGTCCTTCGTTGGCTCCAACGGTAACCGCGATATGGGCGCCATGATGGCGATGCTGGTTCTGGCCATTATTCCTATCGTCATCTTCTACTTCTCCACGCAGAAGCACATCATCGAGGGTGTTGCCGCTGGCGCTGTCAAGGGCTAATCCGCAGTGCGGTAGGTTAGAAAACCATGAACCGCATGCTGGGCCCCGAATCGAAGTTTTATGCTGCTCTGAGCCTCTTCGCTGACCTCGTCATCGTTAACGTTCTCCTGGTTATCACGTGCTTTCCCGTATTCACTGGGGGAATGTCCCTACGCACCGCTCACGCGGTGACTGGTCAGATGGTTCGCGAAGAAGGTTCTCGCCGCGGCTCGGCCTTCGTTCGGGGCCTTTTGACGCGTCCCGGGGTAAACACTGCATGGTGGCTCATTTGCCTCGCCGTAGGCGCCTTGGCCGCCTATGAATTCGCCATTATCGCAAAGGCTGAGCTCGGGACGATGGGCGTAGTGCTTCGCGCTGCGCTGGTCTCAGGCCTCATTGTCATAAGCTGCATTAGCGTGTGGTTCTTCCACCTCGATGCGCCGGGGTTGAGGTTTAGCCAACGGTGCACAACGGCCATGATGAAGGCGGTAGCGCACCTTCCGCGTACGCTTCTAGCAGTGTGCCCTTGGGCACTGCTGGTGCTGTACCCACTCTTTTTCCCTGCGCAGTGGGGAGGCTACCTGTTCTTTCTCGTTGTGCTCGGTCCGGCCCTCGCAGTCTATCTCGCTGAGTTGGCGCTACAATGGCCCGAACTCAATTCCGATTCACCCGATAGCAGCGCCGCATAAGGCGCTGCGGGCAGGCTGGGCCCAAAACGAAAAATAGGGTAGTGGTATCCACTTCTTCGTGGATTCACTACCCTTGAGAATTCTATGCGGCGCGCAAAGGCTGCTAGGCCTCTCCTTCTTCCTGCGCCTTCTGCTCCTTGAGGAGGCGTGCCGCCGCGCGACGTCGCGAACGCAGATTCTCAATGCGCTCCGTCAAGAGTTCATCCAGCTCCTCAATGGAGCGACGCTCACGCAGCATGTCCCAGTGGGTCCGCGGCGGCTTCACGGGCTTGGACTCTACGCCTTCGCCCTCAACCAGAGTGCCGAGCTTACCGTTCTTGCACATCCACTCCTCGGGAATCTCCGCATCGTCAGCGAAGGGCACCTCGTAGATGTCGCCGTCTTCGGTGCGGTACTTCACCATCTGGCGCGGGGCCAAGTCGTGGTCGCGGTCGGTTTCGTAGCTCACTGCGCCCATGCGGCTGCCACGGAGTACGCGATCTGCCATGCAACATCATCCTTTTCAAGTGTTGAGGTAGGAAAGGGATCAGGGTCGACCTATATCACCCAAAGATCTATCATTATAACGAATGGCCCCTTGCCTTTGTTCCCACCCTCGGGTTAATGGGCTAAGGTGATTGAGGTGATTGGTACACAGGATCCGCAGCCCGACACGCCGCCAAGGCGCAGCCCGGCAACCTGCCAGTGGTGTGGCAAGGAAATCGCGCAGGGCGGCCGGGGTAGGCCACGCAAGTTCTGCTCGCCATCCTGCAAGCAGCGAGCCTACGAGCAGCGCCACAACGTGGTTGGAACGCCCATTCCTGCGGATGCCGTCATCCTAACTCCAGAGAAGGCTGATCGTCTCCGCGACGGCCTCTTTGAGCTGCGGTGTTGCGCTGAGGATGTTGCTACGGCGGCGTCGGAAAGCGCCAGCGCTGAAGAGATGGAACAGCTGTGTGCTGAACTGGTCGCACTGGCTCGAAAGCTTGAGGAATTGAGATAGTACATGAAATCCTTATTAGGCAACCGCAAATTGATCGTTAGTATCTTCGTGATCCTGATTGTGGCCTCGACAGCGCTGGCCCTAGGACCACTCGTGTTTTCTTTGATCATGGGCCGCGGTGTCAAAACCGAGCCCATCAATGCGGATAAGATCCAGGCCGCTACTACCAACGTCGATGGCGAATGGCACGTGGCGCAAGGTACGGCATATAACCACACCTCGGCAGGTTTTACTATCGATGAGATCCTCCCAGCCGATAAGCGCACGACATCCGGCTCAACCAAGCATGTCACCGGCCAGGCCACCATCAAGGACGGCACCGTTGAGAAGGCGCACATCGCCGTGGACATGGCGAGCCTGACCACGGACAAGAAGGTGCGCGACCAGAACATGAAGACAAAGCTCTTTGAGGTCACAAAATATCCAGAGTCTACCTTCACATTGACTGAGCCCGCAGACGTCTCCGCCGTGCCTGACGACGGCTCAGTAGTCACCGTCCCACTCACAGGCGATCTCACCATCCACGGCCAGACCAAGAGCGTTAGCCAGGATTTTCAGGTGGTCCGCGATGGCGACACCATCATCTTGGGTGGCGACATCCCGATTAACCGCCTCGATTTCGGTATTGAGACTCCTGAAATGATCGCCGCGCGGATCTCCGAAACTGGCGAGATCAACGTCCGCGTCACCTTTGAGAAGTAAGATTCACTGTTCTTCATGAATTCCCAACGCCTCATTCCAATCCTGTGGGTACGGCTCGTCGTGCTCGTAGGGTTTGGCATCTTCATTTGGTTGCAGGAGATGAAGCTCCTCGCTGCCTTCTCGGCGGTACTCGTAGCTCTTACCATCGTGCAGCTGGTGATCGCCTACCGTCAGCGCTAAAACTGACGCTTGACCATGCACAGAAACATACCCCAATTACGTAACTGTGACTATTTAATGGCAATTTGGGCCGCCCGCTAAGCAGCCAACAGGGAGGCACAGATGAAGGTAAGCGGCCGCCAACTATAGCAACCCCGCGCACGAGTCCTTATCCACAAAACAAGGAGTGGCGCGCAAAAGGGACATCCGGAAGGTAGCAAGCAAAGGAACCTTGCGGCCACGAAGAATTGCCCAACACAGAATCGGCAACGCCGATACGACACGCAGCCCAGAAACCACTCGCTAGGCGGCCGCCAACTGCACGCGTTGCGACCGGGGGCGGAATCATGAGCGTCCATGAGTGAGTCGAGACAGTACAGTCAAGGAACAAACTCGGAACCGGGCAGCCCTGAAGGAAAGACCCCCACCCAGTGCATAAGTGGTTGTCCGATAATGTACATTATGTCATTTTAACGACACTTCCACTCCCCAGCCTTCGGCCGCTAGTCGCCCGCGTTGAATTTTTCATTCACTGAGACTTTCATTTCAAACCGTGAGACGGTAGTGTTTCTCCATAACCAATCAAGCTATTGAAATTTTCAAGGAGGGCGCCTCTCACATGACCGCCGTCAACACCACGCTGCCGAAGTCAGCGGGCGCAACACAGCGACTCACCAAACGTGATCGTGTTCGTATTGCCGTGGCTTCGACCATTGGCACGACCATCGAGTTCTACGACTTCTATATTTATGCCACGGCAGCCGTAGCCGTCTTTCCTTTTCTCTTCTTCCCAAAGACCGAGGATCCCACCGTCGCCCTGCTCCAGTCCTTCGCCACCTTCGGCCTGGCCTTCATCGCACGTCCGCTGGGCTCGTTGCTCTTCGGGCACTTCGGCGATCGCGTCGGCCGCAAAGCCACGCTCGTCGGTGCGCTCCTGACAATGGGCATCGCCACCTTCATCATCGGTATCCTGCCCACGTACCAGACCGCAGGCATCATCGCCCCGGCCTTGCTGGCCCTGATGCGTTTCTGCCAAGGCTTAGGCTTGGGTGGCGAATGGTCCGGCGCAGCACTGTTGGCCTCCGAAACCGCTGAGGAAGGCAAGCGCGCTTCTGCTGCCATGTGGCCACAATTTGGCGCACCTTTCGGCTTCTTCTTAGCTAACGGCTTTTTCCTGACCTTGGTTGCCACCATGGATTACTCACGCGGTGACACCACCGGCACCTTCATGGAATGGGGCTGGCGCCTGCCCTTCCTCGCGTCTGCGGTCATGGTTCTCATCGGCCTCTATGTCCGCCTGCGCTTGGAAGAAACTCCTGTCTTCCAGCAGGCGGTTGACGAAGGCAAGAAGGTCAAGACCCCTATGGTGGAAGCATTCCGCATCGCCTGGAAGCCAATGATCATCGGCACCTTCGTCATGGTCTCTTGCTACACGCTGTTCTACCTGGTCACCACCTGGATTCTCTCCTACGGCATTGGTGATAAGACCAAGGAACTAGGCCTGGGAATCCCTTACCTGGAGTTCTTGGAGATCCAATTGATCTCCATCTTCATGTTCATGATCGGCATCCCCGTATCTTCGATGCTTTCGGATAAGTACGGGCGCAAGCCAATCTTGACCATAACCTCGCTCATCATGATTGCCTTTGGCTTCAGCTTCCCCTTCTTCCTCGGCATCGACAACGCTGACCGAAACTCGGTCCTCGGATTCCTCGTCGTCGGCATGTTCATCATGGGACTCATCTTCGGCCCTATGTCCGCTGTCCTCCCAGAGCTCTTCCCCACCAACGTGCGCTACACCGGTTCCGGCATCGCGTACAACGTCTCATCCATCCTCGGTGCTGCAGTAGCACCTTTCATCGCAACGTGGCTGGTCAGCTCCTATAACGTGAATTATGTGGGATACTATCTCATCATCGTCTGCTTCATCTCCCTCATCGCAATCATCATGATGCAGGAGCTGAAGGACCATGACCTCTCGCAGGTTTAGCCGGTCTTAACCCACATACTTCTCCCCGACTTCTTCTGGTGTTACGCACCAAAGGTCGGGGAGATTTTGGTTTCGGTTCCGTCGGCGGCTTGGCCCCGGCAGCGCCGTCCCGAAAGACACCGATTGGGGGGATCCAATCGTGGGAGCACTCTGCCGCTGCTTCCAAAAGCGCAGACTAGAAAGTGCATACCTGCAGGTGGCCGTCGCTAAGCATCCGGGCAGTGCTTGGCGACGCAGCGCGTCTGCACTTTCAGGTCTGGACAAATGGAAAGGGCGGCTAGCACAGTATTTGCTAGCCGCCCATGAGATGCTGCTTTGCGAGAGAGGCGCCTGCTAACTACGCAGCAACAGTTGCTCGCTCGGTCTGGGGTTCGTTGACAATGGGCTTGCGGCGCACGATGGCGGCGAAGATCGCTCCGGTAATGTTGGCCCACACCGCGGCCACGACACCCGGCAGCGCCGCCTCCGGGGTAAAGAACTGCAGCGCCAAGGCCGAAGCCAATCCGGAGTTCTGTGTTGCCACCTCGATTGCCGTAGTACGCGCCGCCGCCTCGCGTTGACGGGCAAGCTTCGCCGAGTAATAGCCAAAAAGGAAGCCGATGAGGTTCTGAATGGCCACACCTGCGAAGACGACCAGGCCCACGGTCACAAGCTTGTCCTGTGATTTTGAAACCACAGCCATGACCACGCCGCCGATGCCGGCAATAGCTACCCATGGCAACGCCGGCAGAAGCTTGTCCACTGCCTTGCTGGCGATAACGCGCAAGAGAAGGCCGAGCCCTACAGGAATGAGCACTGTCTGAACCAGCGACCACATCATACCGGCACCGTCGACCTCGGCGGTCTTCCCTGCCAGCCACAGCATGAGCAAAGGCGTCATGATCGGTGAGACGAGGGTCGATACCGAGGTCATCGCCACCGACAGTGCCACATCACCTTTGGCCAGGTAAGCCATGACGTTGGATGCGGTGCCGCCGGGCACAGAGCCGAGGAGGATGAGGCCGACGGTGGCGGCGTCGGAAAGCCCCAGCAGGTTTGCCACGAGTACGGCACTAGTCGGCATGATGGCAAATTGGCAGATAGCACCCAAGAAGATGGGTAACGGACGCTTCGCCACGAGGGCCAGGTCCGGAATGGTCAAGGTCAGGCCCATCGAGAACATGATGACCATCAGCAATTGCGAGGTGTACTGCCCTATCGGTTCAAAGGTGTTGGGGCTCATGAAAGCGACAAAAGCGCAGGCAATGATGACGATGGGGAAGATATACACGGCGAGTTTCTCGCCGGTCTCCCCTTCTGTGTGTGGGTTCGTCACGGTGTTTCCTTTCCAGAAGGTGTCTCACTAGATGAATTGAGTATCCCATATGCTGAACCTCACGTACCCGGTTTGACCCATATTTACTATCAAGCGATAGATTAGAAACATGTCCAAGCTACTAAGCCCCGATTCCTCTCGTTTCTCACGTCCAGCCGGCACCACAAGCCAGGACGACGCCGTCCCCGCGCGCTTCAAGAACGGCTCCCCCGCCGAACTTCTCGCGGATATGAAAGCCATCGTCGGTCAAGAGAACGTGCACGGACGCCTCAGTGACCTCGTGCGCTTCTCCTCCGATGCCGGCCCCTACCGCTCCATCCCGAGCATTGTGGTCTCTCCTCGCAACGCCGCGGACCTCGCTGCGCTGATGAAGTACTGCGATACTCACGATCGCCACATGACCTTCCGCGCAGCAGGAACGTCGCTGAACGGCCAGGCCATGGGCGATGACATCCTCGTCGATGTCAAAACCCACTTCGGCGGCATGGAAGTGCGCGAAGAAGGCCGCAAGCTGTGGTCGCGCCCCGGCGTCATCTTGGGCGATGCCCAGGCAGTGCTCTCCCGCCACGGCTTCATGCTGGGGCCGGACCCGGGTTCCACGTCCGTGTGCACCATCGGTGGCGTGCTGGCCGATAACTCCGGCGGCATGCGCTGCTCTTTGGAGCGCGATAGCTACCACAGCATCGAAGAGCTCATCTTCGTCCTGCCTTCCGGCACCATCGTGGATACGTCCCGTGGGGACGAGGCCTTCCGCAAGCAAGAGCCGAAGCTCCACGCCGATCTACTAGCCTTCCGCGATAAGCTGCGCGCCAACACCGACATGGTCAAGTTCCTGCGGACCAAGTTCTCCATCCGCAACACCAATGGCCTGCGCATCGATGCTTTCCTCGATGAGGACGAGCCCGTGCACATCCTCAAGCGCCTCCTCATCGGCTCCGAGGGCATCTTCGGTGCCATCACCGAATCCGTCATCCGCACGGTGAAGCTACCGCGCGTGAAGGCCACGACATGGGTCGAGCTGCCCAATCTCCGCGATGCCGCCAACTACGTCCACCCCATCATGGAGACCGGCGCGGAGGCCTGCGAGCTCCTAGTTGCCCCGGTGATGCGCCGCTCGGCCGAGCACTACTCCCACGCCCCGGAATCCTGGCGCAACCTCGATGACGATGCCGCAGCACTCCTCGTGGAGGTCGGCGGCAGCGACGAGGCAGACCTAGACAAAGCCATGGATCGCCTGCGCGCCGTGCTTGCCGACGCCCCACTACTGCGCCCCCTCGAATTCCTCACCACCGCAGAAGGTATGCGCGGCGCGTGGGAGCTACGCAACGGCCTCTACGGGCTGCTGGGTGCGGATCGCCCGAATGGCACGGCTTATATCACCGAGGATGTCTGCTTCCCACCCTCCCAGGTCGGCGAGGCTGCAGCGGACCTGTTGGACTTGCAGGCCAAGTACGGCTACCCGGAATCCGTCATGGGGCACGCTGCCTTTGGCAACCTGCACTTCTTCTTCACCCCGCGCTTCGACGTTGAGGAGGAGCACGAGTCTTATGCCGCGTTCTTGGATGATTTGGCTGAGCTGGTCATTGATAAGTACCAAGGCTCGATGAAGGCCGAGCACGGCACTGGCGTCAACATGGCGCCCTTCCTGGAGCACGAGTGGGGCACGGAGGCCTTCGAGCTCTTCTGGGAAGTCAAGAACATGATCGATCCCAAGGGCATCCTCGCACCGAACGTGAAGCTCACGCGCGACCAGACCATTCACCTGCGCAACTTCAAGTCCTTCCCCAAGGTCGAAAGTGAGATCAACCCCTGCGTGGAGTGCGGCTTCTGCGAGCCTGTCTGCCCCTCCCGCCACGCCACGGTGACCCCACGCCAGCGCATCGTCTTGCGCCGCGAGATGGCTCGGCAGGAAGAAGGCTCGGAGGTCTTGGCGCAGCTGCAGAAGGAGTATCAGTACGACGCCGTCGACATGTGCGCGGCCGACGGCACGTGTTCTATCCCCTGCCCGATCAGCATCGATACCGGTGCTGTCATGAAGAAGCTACGCTCTCAGCAGGCAACCCCCGCCCGCGAAAAGGTGGCGCTCACGACGGCACAGCGCTGGGAGCTGGTGGAAAAGCTCGCCCGCGCTGGCATCGTCTCCGCCAACAAGGTTCCTCACAAGCCTCTGGAACTGGGGGCCAACATGGCGCGTAACGTGGTGGCCCCCGACTTGCTGCCGACCGTCCCAGGCCCACTTCCGAAGGCCGCATCGCGTCTGCCGGAAACTCCGCGCGAGGGTGCTGGTGCACTTTACTTCCCGGCCTGCATCAATCGCATCTTCGGCCGTCCTGCTGGGGCAGCTAAGGATTCGGTAGACCTCCCGCGCGCCATCGTGGAACTGGGACGCCGTGCTGGCCAGCCAGTGTGGATCCCAGAAGACGTCGCGGGCGATTGCTGCGGCACCCCGTGGTCATCCAAGGGCTACAAGGAGGGATTTGAATATCAAGCTCAAAAGATAGTTCGCGATCTCTGGCACTGGTCGGAGCACGGCCGCCTGCCCATCGTCGTCGATGCTGCAAGCTGCACCCACGGGTTGCTCGACTCGGTTCCGGAGGTGCTCTCCCCCGCCGACCGCGAGCTCTGGGAGGACTTAAAGATCCTCGATGTCGTGGAGTGGTTGCGCGATGAAATTGCACCACACCTGCCAATCGTGAAGAACATGGGCAGCATCGCCGTCCACCCGACGTGCTCCACAAATCACATGGGGATTAGCCAGGACCTCCTTGACTTGGCCAACCTCTGCGGTCACGCTAAGATCCCTGAGGGCGCGATGTGCTGTGGCTCCGCCGGCGACCGCGTCATGCTTCACCCGGAGCTTGTTGAGTCCGCTACCCGCGAGGAGCGCGCTTCTCTCGACGCCGAGCACTTCGACGCGTACGTCTCCGATAACCGCACCTGCGAGATGGGTCTAGAAATGATTGCGGGCAAGACCTATGACTCGATTGCAGTGCTGTTGGAGAGGGCTTCCCGTCCGGTCGTCACTCCATAGCACCGTGCCGGTGGCGGCACCCCTCGTGGGAGCCCCGCCACCGGCACGTCAGTCGTGGCGGAAGCAGCTTAGAGATAGTCGTAGTTGATTTCGGTGTCTGGGGCGAAGAAGACGCAGCCGCCCTTCATCGGGCGGAGGTAGATCGTGTCTCCCTGGTGCACGGCAATGCCGCGCGGCACCTTCACAGTGATCCGGTCACCGCGGACTGCGATGACGTCGTCCGCCGATTCCTCCCGGCCGCCGTAGACGTACAACTCGGAGCCAAGGTGCTCCACAATGTCGACCCGAACTGGTAGCCCATATTGCTCACCGGGTTGGTTCACGCCAACGATTTCCCAGTTCTCTGGGCGCACGCCGACGATGACGCGATCCGATGCCACCTTCGCGGCCTGCTCCGGCGGCATGTAGTAGTCCAAAGCATGGTCCTTGCCGCCGACAACGCGACCGTCGACGAAGGGGACGTTGTCGATGAGAGTCATAGCCGGCGAACCGATAAACGTCGCCACGAACGAGTTACCCGGATTCTCATACAACGTGTTCGGCGCGTCGACCTGCTGAATGATGCCTTGTTTGAGAACGCACACGCGGTCCCCCATGGTCATGGCCTCAGTCTGGTCGTGGGTGACGTAGACCGTGGTGGTATTAAGCTCGCGCTGCAGCTGCAAGATTTGCGCACGCGTCGATACGCGCAGCTTCGCATCCAAGTTGGACAGCGGCTCATCCATGAGAAAGACCTTAGGCTGGCGAACTATAGCGCGTCCCATAGCCACGCGCTGGCGCTGGCCGCCCGACATCGCGGAAGGCTTGCGATCAATGAGGTCTTCCAGTTCCAACATCTTCGCGGCATTATTCACGCGCTTTTCGATGGTTGCCTTATCCACCTTGGCGTTCTGCAAGGCAAAGGCCATGTTCTGGCGCGCTGTCATGTTGGGGTACAGCGCATAGGATTGGAACACCATGGCTACATCGCGATCCCGCGAGCGGGCTTCAGTAACGTCAGCCCCGTCGATGAAGATCTGTCCTTCGTCGATTGGCTCAAGGCCAGCGAGCATGCGCAATGTCGTAGATTTGCCGCAGCCCGAAGGCCCGACGAGTACTAGGAACTCGCCGTCCTTGATATCTAGGTTTATGCGGCTAACCGCCGGGGGCTTCTTCGGATCATAAATCCTGGAAGCTTGACGGAATTCAACTGTAGCCATGGTGTCCTTTCAAACTATCCGAAGTGTTACTTGAGCTTCGGGGTGATGTCGCGGTCGATAACGCTCTGGGTCTCCTTCTGCAGGTCACCGAAAGCGGTCTCCACGTCCTCATTGCCCACGGTGATGCGATCGAGAACGCCACCGATGCGCTGGCCGCCGCCTGGTACGAAGACGCGAGCATAGTCCTGCGGCTTGGTGTTCTCGTTGAGCTGCTCGATAGCGGTCTGCGCGTTCGGGTTCTCCTCCAAGAACTTCTTCTCTTCCGGATCGTCCAAGGCGTCCTTGCGCACCGGCATATAGCCCGTCTTCTGGGAGAACTTGATGGTGTTCTCGGTATTAGTCAGGAAGTCAATGAACTTAACCGCGTTAGCCTTGCGCTCGTCAGAAATGCCAGCCGGCACAGCCAGTCCGGCACCGCCAGTCGCTGCCGAAGGACCAGGGCCCGGCAGGTAAGTGGTGATGAACGGAATCGTTGCCGTCTCCTTCAGGCCACCCAAGGAACCGGTGGACTCCAACAGACCAGAGGCCTTGCCGGAGCCGAATGCGACGGTCGGGTCAGTGGAGATTTCGATGTGGCCTACCTTGACCTGGTCCTGGAGGAACTTACCTGCCTCGATGGACTCCTTCGAGGTAAAGTTCGGTTCCCACTCATCAGAGTAAGAACCACCGAAGGCCCAAATCATGCCCTGGAAGTACCAGTCGAGATAGCTGGAGCCGTCCGGAACAGTAACAGCCGGCTTGTTGAGCTTGTCCTTGATCTTGGTAGCCCACTCGTCGAACTCTTCCCAGTCCTTCGGGCCACGATCGGTAGGAAGCCCCGCTGCCTTGAGGTCATCGGTGTTCCAGTACATCAGGTTCGTGGATCGGGAGTACGGCACGCCGTAGTGCTTGTCCTTGTACTTGTAGTCTTCACGCAGGGTATCGACGTAGCTCCCCGAGTCAATGTCGTTCATCTCCCACAGCTCATCGAGCGGTGTGGTGGCCTCATTCAGTGCGAAGTTGAACCAGGTGACGTCGGATGCAACGAGGACGTCAGGCAAGTCGCCACCAGCGAGCGCCGCGTTGAAGCGCTGTGCAACTTCCTCATAGTTGGAACCAGCGGTGACCAGTTCAACCTTGAGGTCCGGGTTTTCCTTCTCAAACTCATCAATGAGCTCTTGCTCCAGGTCGCGGGAGGAACCCGGGTGGTTGGACCAGAAGGTGATGGTGTTGGCGTCGCTGTCATCTTTCGAGCCGTTGCTTGCGGTGGTCGATCCACCTGCGCAAGCGGTCAAGGACACGGTGGTCAGTAGTGCCGCGCAGGCAGCGACGATGCGAGTAGTGGTCTTACGAGACATGGGGAGGTTCTCCTTTGGAGGTGAAGAGTTGGGGACTTGAGTGAGTTGGGCGTTGAGATAGCAGGCGGTCAGACTAACCCTTGACTGCGCCCGCAGTCAGGCCCTTGATCATCGGCTTCTGAAGAATGAGGAAGATAATGATCATGGGCAGGGTTGTCAGCACGGTGCCGGCCATCACTGGTGCCCAGTTTGTAACGCCTTCCGCGTCCTGCAAGCGGGTCAGGCCCACCGGCAGTGTGGCTGCAGCCGGTGTATCCGTAATCAGGAAGGGCCACAGGTATTGGTTCCATTCATTGACCACGGTAATGAGGACAAACGCAGACAGCGTTGGCCACGACATTGGCAGGACCACTCGGAACAAGGTAGTAAAGAATCCTGCTCCATCCATGCGAGCGGCCTCGAGTATTTCCGGAGGCAATGATTGGAAGTGATTGCGCATGAGGAAGGCACCGAACGCCACGCCGGCCAATGGGACAATGACGCCAGCGTAGGTATCTCTCCAACCCCACGACGCAACCAACGAGTAATTCGAAATAATCGTAATCTGGTTGGGCACCATCAGCGAGGCGATGATAAGCAGGAACAGTAGGTTTCGGCCGGGGAAACGAATGAATGCGAAGGCATAGGCAGTCAGAACGCCGAGGACTACCTCTACCACCGTCAGGATCAGAGTGATGATGACGGAGTTTTTCAGGTAGCTCGAGAAGCCAGAGGTCTGCCAGACGTAGGAATAGTTCTCCGCCTTGAAAGGATTAGGCCAGAAGGAAATTGGATCCGAATACACATCCTGGAAAGACTTGAAGCTGGTGATGAAAATAAAGTACAGCGGCACCATAATCATCAGCACTGTCAGTACCAAGGCGATGTAGCCGATGACCTTCGTCGCTGGATGACTGTGATCAATTGGCTCGCCTTTGCGTTTTCGCTGGGCATCAGTAATGACCGGCGCTGCGAGGGATTGGGAGCCAGGAACGGGTGGCAGTTCGCCTTTGGCTTGCGGGAGACCTACCTGGACGGAAGCCGGAATTGCGTGGCTTTCGGACATTTACTTATCCATCCTTTCCTGCAACTTAATCTGCAGCACCGTAATGACAAGCACTACGAGGAACATGATGGTAGCTACTGCTGCGCCATAGCCGGCACGGTTGTTGATGAAGGTCTCCTGGTACACCTGGAAGACCATCGTGGAAGTTCCGTAGCCGAACGGTCCACCACCGGTCATCGCATTGATGATGTCGAAGACCTGGAAGGAATTGAGCAGCACGGTAATCAACAAGAAGAAGGTGGTGCCGCGAAGCTGCGGCAGGACCACACGGAAGAAGTGTCGCGCGGCCGGGGTGCCGTCAATCTCCGATGCTTCGTCAAGATCACGGCGCCGTCCTTGCAAGGCAGCCAGATAGATAACGAAGACGTAGCCTACGTTTTTCCAAATATAGGTCACCGTAATCATGAACAGCGCCCAGTTCTGTTGTTGGTAAAAGTTCGGCACATCGACCCCGATGATCCCCAAGAAGTATTGGATGAGGCCGTAGTTGGGATCGAAGACAAACTGGAAGGCCACGCCAATCGCCGCACCTGCGATGACGTAGGGAGCGAAGACCATCGAACGCACCGCAGCGCGACCAAAAAGCTTTTGGTCCAGCAGCAATGCCAGAGCCAGTCCCAAAACCATCGAACCGGCCACCGCGAAGAAAGTAAAAACGACAGTGTTGAACACCACGCGTCCGGTATCCGGTGCTTGGAACCAGTCGATGTAGTTCTGGAGACCGACAAAGGTCATCGTCGGCGATGAAATATTCCAGTTAAAGAAAGAGATGCGAATGTTATCGACCAACGGCCGATAAGTGAAAAGAACGAGAAGGAGAAGGTTCGGGCCAACGAGCAATGCCGCAAGACCGATCTGTTTCCAATCGAGCTTCCGTTTGCGTGGATGACGCGCGAAGTCCTCGGAGACGACCGGCTTCTCAGTGACTGCAGGGATCGCAGCCGTTAGCCCGCTTGCCGGGGTGGAAATTGCCATGCAGAAGAAACTAGACCAAGGCAGTAAACAAAAAGTTTATTGAAAGTATTGACTTGATAAACAGCAGGAAAATTTCCGGAGCCGAGCACTCGAAAACCCATGCTGTGCGTGGGGAACATCACAAGCAACACAATGGAAGACCTCACATCACGTTGCGTTAATGAGAGAACTCCGCCATCTCTTTAGATAGACCATTTCGGTCCATGACGGATCAGATGAGGATGTAGCCTAACGCTGGCTAACTGCGCGAAAGCACGTCGATTGCCAGCTCTGGCAGGTCGGTTGCCATGAGCAATACTCCGTTTTCGCGGCACCACTCCATGTCCTTCGGCAGGTTCACCGTCCACGCGTAGGACGGGGCATCAACACCGACAAAGAAGTCGGCGCCCCTCCGCGCCTGGTGAATCGAAGGCCCAAATCCCGTTGCACCCTCGAGCGTTTCTGGGACTCCCTCATCAGGTTCAAGGAGAAGGAATGACCGCAAGGACGGCAAGAAGTGTCGAAACCGAGCAATTGCTTCGGGGTTGAAGGAGATCAGGCTAAACCGTGGGTCGGCATCGAGCTGTCGGCCGCGCAAGACTTCCGCTACCGATTCCTCAAGGCGTGCACCAAAAGGAGACGGATGCTTCGTCTCTATGAGCAGCTGCTTTCCAGGGTATGACATGACGAGGTCCACGAGTTCGTCGAGAAGCATTATGCGTTGCGGATCCCCGTGGGTGCCAAAATTAAGTGTGCGCAGCTCCTCCAGGGTCATGTCGCCAACAGCACCGGCGCCATTCGACGTCCTGTCCACCGTCTGATCGTGGATAACTACGACTTCTCCGTCTTTGGTTAGGTTGACGTCGCACTCCACACCAGCCACGTCGAGCTTGAGGGCTTCATCGAAGGACCGAAATGTGTTTTCGGGGTACCAACCGTTATAACCTCGGTGCGCGATAATTCCTGGGCGCTCTGACATACTCTTATCCTCCGGTCGGCAAAGTGGGTGACGTTGGCGCCGCCCCAGTGTAGACCGCTAACGCCGGCCGCCGCGGTGGCGGTGGGTCGCCACCACGTGCACGGCATCCAGCATGCCCAGGCTGAGCAACGCCTCGCGCAGGGCAAATTGGAAGGTCCACAGGCGTCGAAAGACCTGATCGAACCCGGCTGCCCCGGCTTCGCGGTGGCGGCCATCGAAAAAGCTGCGCTGGTAGCGAAGCGTTTCGAGGTAGTGGCTTCCGGTGTGGGTTTGCGCGATGATTCGCAGGTTGGAGCGCTTATCGAAGAGCCTATGGGTTTCTTCCAACGACGGGTATTCCAAGCCAGGCCAGATATAGGCACGCAGAACCTGAATCGCCGAACGCGCCGCCGGAGTCATCGCATTCGTGGCAAAAAGCGAAGCTAAAGCCAGACGCCCGCCACTGACCAGCGAGCGGTCCAGCATCTCGACATATCGGCGGCGTTCCGGCGGCGAAAGCGTCTCCAGCTTTTCGACGCTCACTATCGCGTCATACCGCCCGCGCCACTTCTTTGGGTTGGGCAAGGCCGTCTCTATGCCCTGCACGTGAACCGAATCAGCGGCGCCTTCGAGAAGCAGTTGCTCGTCGAAAAGCGCCTTCTGCTCCGTGTCGCCCGTAAGCACGTCCACCGTGGCGCGCCGGGCCACCGCCTGAACCGCTACTTGCAGCCCAGTGGCTGGGTAGACCAGGAGGTGGGTTCCGGCGCCGGTGCGGGTGGCGTCGAGAAGCCACTGCGCAGCGCGACGCTGTGCGTCGCCCAAGTCTTCACGGTCCGTTGATGCCGGCTCGGTCACCGTGGTTACATCGACGAAGTGTTCTTTGGGTTCTTTTCTGCCCGCACGCGCGCTATAGCTACGCACCGCCTCGCGCACCGTAGTGGGTACGCCACTTGCAAAAATGCCGCCCGAATGGCTCAGCGAGTCACCTGCGTACAGTTTCACAACGTCAAGGGGTAGTTCACCAGGGCTCGATGTCTCCACGGCAAGCTCCTTGGCCTTCGGCCGATAGCCCACCCCCACCAGCCGCGTGAGGACTTTGACAAGGCGCTCAGAATCGGGAGTTGTCCACTCGCCTGCCATATAAGACTCGGCCAGGCCCAGCCAGCCCGAATCGGCGGTGCGGGAGAAGAGGGCGTCGTGAAGCACGGTGACATCTGGATCTTCGCCTTCCAGCTCTACCCCAGCCTTGGAACAGGCCTGCGCGAACTCCGCCTCAGCCCGGCCAGCTTTCATACGCAGTAGGCGCGGTGAAGGGACAGTAGCCACGCCGGGCCACACCGCAGCATCGATCGAAGCCAAGTGGGGATACACGCTCAAGTCAGCCTTCCTCATCGCACGCATGTGTCCTCCCAGACTAAAGCCAACGGGGCCCGCGCGGGTGGAGGCGCGGCCCAAAAAGCCAGTTAATAACCCATAAAGTATGCATGTACCGCTAGAAAGGTTTAGACTGACTCGGGTAAAATAATCTGGCTTTCTTAAGGAAGGTAATCAAACACCATGGCGCAAACTCCCCACCGTCCTAGTAACGGCCGCCACCACGTCGTTGTTATCGGTGCCGGCTTCGGCGGTATCAACGCCGTCAAGAAGCTCAAGGACGCGGATGTTGAGATCACCCTCATCGACAAGAAGAACCACCACCTCTTCCAGCCGATGCTCTACCAGGTAGCCACCGGCGTCATTTCCGCCGGCGAAATCGCCCCGTCTACGCGTCAGATCTTGCGTCACCAGGACAACGTTAACTTTGTCAACGGTGAGGTCACCGACGTCAATATCAAGGATCAGACCGTCACCGCGGAACTCGATGGCGCTGTTCGTACCTACGGCTACGACTCCCTCATTGTGGCAGCCGGCGCTGGCCAGTCTTACTTCGGCAACGACCACTTCGCCGAGTATGCCCCGGGCATGAAGACGCTGGATGATGCCCTAGAGATCCGCTCCCGCATTATCTCCGCTTTTGAGAAGGCGGAGCTGGAAGAGGATCCTGCAAAGCGCGAGAAGCTGCTGACCTTCGTCATCGTGGGCGCTGGCCCGACCGGCGTTGAGCTGACCGGCCAGATTGCCGAGCTGGCACAGCGCACCTTTGCTGGCGAATACTCCAACTTCGGTTCCTCCTCCGCCAAGATTTACCTCTTGGACGGCGCTCCGCAGGTCCTTCCGCCATTTGGCAAGCGCCTCGGCCGCAAGGCTCAGCGCACGCTGGAGAAGCTGGGCGTTGACGTGCGCCTCAACGCCATGGTTACCAACGTCACCGCTGACGCCGTCACCTACAAGAACATGAAGACCGAGGAAGAGGTCACCATCGAGGCCGCGACCAAGATCTGGTCCGCAGGTGTCGCCGCTTCCCCGTTGGGCAAGCTCATCGCCGACCAGGCTGGCGTGGAATCCGACCGTGCCGGCCGCGTCTCCGTCAACGAGGACCTCACGGTTGGCGAGTACAAGAACGTCTACATCGTCGGCGACATGATTTCCCTCAACCGCCTTCCGGGCGTGGCCCAGGTGGCCATCCAGGGCGGCAACCACGTGGGCAAGCTCATCGAAGCCAAGATCGATGAAGAGTCCACCGCGAACGAAGCCGAGCCGTTCGAGTACTTTGACAAGGGCTCCATGGCCGTCATTTCCCGCTTCAACGCCGTCGTCAAGCTGGGCAAGACCGAGTTTGCAGGCTTCCCGGCGTGGATCTCCTGGCTCGGCCTGCACATCTTCTACATCGTTGGCTTCCGCAGCCGTACCCTCGTGGCGCTGCACTGGATCCTCAACGCCTTCTCGCGCGACCGCGGCAACCTGGAAATCACCCAGCAGCAGCGCGTCGCTCGCAACGTCATTGACCGCGACCTTCACTAGGTTCTACGCTCTTTAAGGGAGAGAGGAATCACCCTCTCTCCTTTTCTTTGACCACATACGGTAGAACGGAAGAAGTCCCTAGCGTAAAGGAGAAAACCGTGAACCGTCCTGCCCTTCCTCGCGTCCTCAGCATTGCTGGCACCGATCCCACGGGAGGGGCGGGAATTCACGCTGACCTTAAGTCCTTTGAGGCGGCCGGCGCCTATGGCATGGCAGTGGTGACGGCCCTCGTCGCGCAAAACACGCAAGGGGTGCGCGCCATCCACACCCCTCCGGTGGAATTCCTGCGCGAACAACTGGCAAGTGTGAATGACGACGTGACTATCGACGCCCTCAAGATCGGCATGCTCGGCTCGGTGTCCATCACCGAAACGGTGAGCGAGTTCGTCTCTACCCTGCCCGAGGGGGTTCCCATAGTCTGCGATCCGGTCATGGTCGCCTCCAGCGGCGACCGCCTACTCGAGCGGGAGGCGGAGCGCGCTGTGCGCGAACTCGCCCGCCGCTCCACCGTGGTCACGCCGAACTTGCCGGAGCTCGCTGTCCTCGCGGACGTCGCACAGCCGCACACCCTCGAGGAAGCAATCGATATCGCCACTCAGTGGGCTCACGACAACGGGACCTGGGTCGTGGTCAAGGGCGGACACCTCGACGGCGCCCAAGCCGATAATGCAACGGTAAGCCCGTCCGGCGCGGTAACCCGCGTGCCCTGCCCGCGGATTAACACGAAGAACACCCACGGCACCGGCTGCTCGCTCTCCTCCGCGCTCGCAGCACGTTTAGGAGCGGGGGAAACACTCGACGAGGCATTGGTATGGGCCACCGAATGGCTCCACGAAGCGATAGAGAATGCTGATGCACTTCACGTCGGTCGCGGGCACGGCCCCGTTGACCATGGTCACCGGCTGCGGCGCCTCGCCGCAGGCGCGCAGCGCTAACCCAATAGGTCTGCGCCGGGGCGGGTAAGCACGGCCACCATGAAGGTGGAGTTCTCCTTAAAGACCTTCATGTCCCAGGATGCGAAGATGAAGTCGACTCGGTAGCCCACCGCGCGGGCGAGGTCGAGGAATTCATCGAAGCCCCAACCACGACCTTCACCAAAACCAACGACGAACCGACCACCCGGGCGCAAAGCGTTAAAGACGTTGCGCAGTGCGGCCTCACGTCCTTCGATGGCAATGAAGGTCATTACGTTGCCTGCAGCCACAGCGATGTCAAAGTTGCCCTCCGGGATTTCCTCTTCCGAAAGGTCCCCCACTTCCCAACGGGCCTCCGGATAATCATTGACCGCATGCTCGATCAGGATGGGATCGACGTCCACGCCCAACACCGTGTGGCCGCGCTTTGCCAATTCACCGCCGAGGCGCCCGGAACCGCAGCCGGCGTCGAGGACGCGGGAGTGGCGTTCACTCATCGCGTCGATAAGCCGGGCTTCCCCATCGATGTCCTTGCCCTGGGCCCGAAGTGTCTTCCACTTCCGCGCAAAGTTATGGGAATGGGCGGGATTCGCTGCAGTAACTTCTTTCCAGGTAGGCATGACAACGATTATATGCCCTTACAGGTGTAAGCTTTAGCCGCCATTACAAAACGCCTATACGAAACGAAGGAGGCTGAGACACGATGCCATCTGTACCGTCACCATTCAAGCCACGCAAGAAAAATACTTCTGACGACAGTGCTCCGAGTTTTTCCGTTCCCGTCGAACGTGCCATTGAACACTGCCGCGTGTTCGTCGATGGCGAGGCTCTTCCCGGCGAGTTTTCGCCGCACAGCGCGCTGCAAACCGTAGAAGAGTACGGCCGCGGCTTCGTGTGGGTAGGCCTCTACGAGCCGCTCGAATCACAGATGACGAAGGTGGCGGCTGAGTTTCGTATCCACGAGCTCATCGTCGAGGACGTCGTCCAAGCACACCAGCGCCCGAAGCTGGAACGCTACGATGACCAGCTGTTCGTGGTGGCGCGGTCGGTGAACTACCGGGATCACGACGAGGTAGCCGATAAGCGCCAGATTATTTCCACTGGTGAGATGCAAATGATCATCGGTGACACATTCATCATCACGGTGCGTCACTCGGCTAAGCTACCCAACTTGGCCTACGTGATCGAGGATGAGCAGGACCTCGTCGAACAGGGCCCCGTGTCCCTAGCGTGGAAGATCCTAGACATGATGGTGGACCGCTATTCGGAGATCTGCCGCCTCATCGCCATCGAGGTCGACGAGCTCGAGGAAGAAATCTTCACTCCGAATTCGCTGCCGAACATCGATCGCATCTATATGTTCAAGCGCGAGATTCTGGAGATGAAGCACGCCATCGTGCCGCTTTCGCCTGCTTTGCGCTCGATGGTCTCTGACCACAAGGACCTCATTCCGAAGGCGATTCGCTCCTACATCAGGGACGTCAACGATCACCAGCTGGTGGTCCAAGACCACGTGTCGGGGTTCGATGAGCGCTTGACCTCGCTTATCGACGCCTCCGTGGCCAAGATCAGCATGCAGCAAAACTCCGACATGCGCACGATTTCCGCGGTGGTTGGCATGTGGGCCGCACCAACGCTCGTCGCGGGTATCTACGGCATGAACTTCGATGTCATGCCGGAGCTACATTTTCCTTGGGGCTATTACGGCGCAATCGGCCTCATGGTGTTAGTTGTGGCCGGAATGTGGTGGTGGTTCCGCCGCAACAACTGGTTGTAAGAGGCTACTGCACCACCATCGTGCGCAGCGTGGACGCGGCGAGGAGCACATCCCCCTGGCTGATCTTAACCTCCCACAGCTGCGTGCGGCGCCCCTTGTACAGCGGTGTAGCAACGGCGGTCACCGTGCCCGAAGCCACCGGCTTGAGGAAATCCGTGTTGTTGTTGACACCGACAACGGGCTTGCCTGCGAGGATTAGGCTGCCGACGGATGCAGTCGATTCCGTAATTGTGCAGTACAGACCCCCATTTGCAACGCCCCAAGGCTGGTGGTGATCTGGGACGACTTCCACCTCAGATCGAACCTCGTCTGCAGAAATGTGCGTGTAGCGCAGGCCAATAAGCCCTGCGAGCCCCTGCGGGTTGGAGTTGATCAACTCGAGTTCTTCCGCGTTGAGCGGACGCGACTGGGAAACGGCCAAGAGCTTTTCAAAGATTTCAGAGTGGTTCATGCCACAACAGGTTAGTGGAATTCGGTGACGTAGGATGGTGAACATGACTCAAAGTGCTGAAAAGACAGATCTCGCTCAGATTGGCGTTGTGGGGCTTGCTGTGATGGGCTCCAACCTTGCGCGAAACTTTGCTCGCAACGGCAACACGGTCGCGGTGTACAACCGCAGCCCGGAAAAGACTCGCGCGCTCATCAGCGAGCACGGCGATGAAGGAGCGTTCATTGCCTCCGAGAACGTCGAGGACTTCGTTGCCTCCCTCGAGCGCCCGCGTAAGGCGATCATCATGGTTAAGGCTGGCGCGGCTACTGACGCCGTCATCGAGCAACTCACCGAAGCCATGGATGAGGGTGACATCATCATCGATGGCGGCAATGCACTGTTCACGGACACCATTCGCCGCGAGAAGGAGGTGGCCGCTAAGGGCCGTCACTTCGTCGGCGCAGGCATTTCCGGTGGTGAGGAAGGCGCGCTCAATGGCCCGTCCATCATGCCTGGTGGCCCAGCTGAGTCTTGGGAGACCTTGGGACCAATCCTCGAGTCCATCGCCGCTAATGTCGACGGTACTCCGTGCGTGACCCACATCGGACCCGATGGCGCTGGCCACTTCGTCAAGATGGTGCATAACGGCATCGAATACGCCGACATGCAGGTTATCGGTGAGGCTTACCAGTTGCTTCGTTATGGTGCGGGCATGGAACCGGCTGAAATCGCCGAAGTCTTCCGCGAATGGAACGCCGGAGACCTAGACTCCTACCTCATTGAGATCACCGCCGAAGTACTAGCACAGAAAGATCCGGAGACAGGTGCCCCGCTTGTCGACGTCATCGTGGACGCCGCCGGTCAGAAGGGCACCGGCCGCTGGACCGCCATTAATGGTCTCGAGCTGGGCGTGCCGATCACCGGCATTGCGGAATCCGTTTTCGCGCGTGCGCTCTCTTCTGCCACTGCTCAACGTGCAGCTGCCCAGGAAGGCCAGCTGCCTTCCGGAACCATTGCCGAGCTCAATGTGGACAAGGCTGAGTTCGTCGAAGACGTTCGCCGTGCACTGTATGCCGCGAAGCTCATTGCCTACTCCCAGGGCTTCGATGAGATCAAGGCTGGCTCCGAGGAGTTCGGCTGGAACGTGGACCCACGCGATTTGGCCACCATCTGGCGCGGTGGATGCATCATTCGCGCGAAGTTCCTCGATCGCATCCGTGAGGCCTACGACAACAATGCCGACCTGCCTGCCTTGATTCTGGACCCGTACTTCAAGGGCGAGCTGGAGAACCTCATCGACCCCTGGCGTCGCGTCGTGGTTACTGCAACGCAGCTGGGCCTGCCGGTTCCGGTGTTTGCCTCTTCCCTGTCCTACTACGACAGCTTGCGCGCCGAGCGCCTCCCAGCTGCTCTGATTCAGGGCCAGCGCGATTTCTTCGGCGCCCACACCTTCAAGCGTGTGGACCGCGAGGGCACGTTCCATATCGAATGGTCAGGTGACCGCTCGCTTACCGAGATGTAGCTGCTAAGCCCCTCCCCTGAGGGGCTTTTCTTATCCCTCCGCTACCCGCGACCAGAATTTTTCTTCTTCCGGTTGCGGGGTGTAGAGACCTGTTTTAGTCTCTGTGCTCATGGGGGATATTGAAACCTACATCCGCCTTCGCAATTCGGGGATTGCGCTGGTGGAAAACATTCCTGGCTCACCCGACGAGCTCCGCGCGCTCGGCGCGGATGCCTCCGATGCCACTGAGCTTGCAAACCTTAACCAGGTGTATTTCGGTCCCACCCGCTTTAGCGGCAAACAACGCAAAGC